>CAKSGP010000336.1 GCA_934454745.1 uncultured Clostridia bacterium | reverse complement strand
TATCAATACCTGCTACGGCAATCGGCAATAGACCCACTGCTGTTAAAACACTAAATCTGCCGCCTACATCATCAGGTACTACGAATGTTTCATAGCCCTCTGTGTCAGAAAGTGTCTTAAGCGCGCCTCTTGCTTTATCCGTTGTTGAATAAATTCTTGACTTTGCACCCTCTTTGCCGTACTTTTCCTCAAGTAATTCCTTAAATACTCTAAATGCTATTGCCGGCTCTGTTGTGGTTCCTGACTTTGAAATAACATTTACTGAAAAATCAAGGTCACCAACTGCTTCTATAAGCTCTGCAAGATATGTGGAGCTTATGCTGTTACCTGCATAGAAGATCTGCGGGCCCTTACGCATATCCTTTGAAACTGAATTGTAGAATGAATGTGAAAGCATCTCAATTGCAGCCCTTGCACCAAGATATGAACCGCCGATACCTATAACTATAAGTGCATCCGAATCATTTCTGATTTTCTCTGCCGCCTTCTTTATACGTGCAAATTCATCTTTATCGTAATTAACCGGCAAATCAACCCAACCAAGGAAATCATTGCCTGCACCGGTTTTATTCTGCACTGCATCGTGTGCAACCTTTATATAAGGAGCAAGTGCATCTATCTCACTGTCCGCTACAAAGCCTTTAGCTTTTTCATAATCGAATTTGATTTCGTCCATTATGTCCTCCATAATTGCAAATATATTACTTTGAGTATATTCTACACTATTTCTACTGATAAATCAAGCTATTTTACGAAAAAACTTTATATTTTTAAAAAAACTTTACATTTAATGCTAAATGTGTTATACTATTATATATAATTTTCAGTGAGGTATTGCTATGGCGGAAAGTAAATCAAACATCAAAACAATCGCACAGAATAAAAAAGCAAGACATGAATACTTCATTCTTGAAACATACGAATGCGGAATAGAGCTTTTCGGCACAGAAGTCAAATCCGTAAGGGACGGAAAAGTTAATCTTACCGACGCTTATGCCGGAGTATATAATGGTGAGGTTTTTATTAAGGGTATGAATATAAGTCCCTTTGAAAAGGGAAATATTTTTAACTGTGATCCTCTAAGAGAACGCAGACTCCTGCTTCACAAACGTGAAATATTAAAACTGTCACAACAGTTAAAGGAACAGGGATATTCACTTATTCCCCTTAAGGTATATTTAAAAAACTCCCTTGTAAAGGTTGAAATTGCATTGGCTAAGGGTAAAAAGCTCTACGATAAGCGAGAGGATATTGCAAGGCGTGATGCAAAGCGTAATATTGATCGTGCTGTAAAGAATAGCTCAAGATACTAAAAATACGACTTGCCTCGGGCAATTCGTATTTTTAATTACATCAGACCGAAAATTGCAAATACAACGGGAATTGTAAGACACGCACCGACCGTTGAAATAACTGCAAGTCCTGCACCGATACTGCAATCCTCACCTACAAGCTTAGGGAATATAACAGTATTTAATCCGCAGGGCAATGCCATAAACAATATAGCAATCCCAACAAGGGATTTATCTATGGGAAGCATTGTTAATACTGCACCTGTAATAAGAGGTAATATTACAAGACGCATAAGGGTAACAGGATAAATTTGCCATTTTTTTACAATCTCTTTTATTTTAAATTCCGAAACAACAAGACCTGTAAGTATCATACTTATGGGTGCCATACAGTTTCCGCCATTTACCACAACAGTTTCCACTACTCCCCCAAGCTTAATTCCGCTTAAGCCTATAATTATACCGATAATTATGGAAATCATGGATGCGTTTAAGAATCCTTTCAGGGTAAATCCATGCTTTGTTAAGAAAGGAAAAGCCATTGCATAAATATATATGGTAAAAGGTGTTGAAAACATAATAAAATTTAAAAGTCCCATTTCTCCAAAACAGCTTATCGCCAATGCGTATCCCATATATCCGTAGTTTGGTACAAGCATAGAATATTCATAAACATATCTGTCATATTTATTTCTTGAAAGAGGCTTCGCACACAATTTTGTTATGAATATAAAAATTATGAGCAATATCATTCCGAATAATATGTAGTTGTAATTTTGCGATATATACTGCACAGTAAAATTATTTGCAAATGCCTTTATGTTACAACAGGGCAAAAACACATATACCAAAAGATTTGAAAGCATTGATGAATTTTCGGCTTTTACTATCTTTGTTCTGCCCAATATAAATCCAATTGCAACAAATAAAAAC
>CAKSGP010000335.1 GCA_934454745.1 uncultured Clostridia bacterium | reverse complement strand
TGTTTATTCTTTTTTTAAAAACGAATTGCAAACATCATCTGATATAGCTCAGTTTTTAACGAATATATCAACTGTTCATATAGATTATGCAAATGTTAAAGACATGGAAAAAATAAATAGCTTTCTATCGAGCAAAGGTATTAAAACAAGGAATCATTTAATATCAGGTTCGCCAACAAGTCAAATTCTATCATATATGGTGAATCATAAGATGTTCGATGAAATGCAACATTTATGCGATAAAAATGGTATAACAATGACTATTTATGTTGACGATGTTACATTTTCATCTGACAATATTATATCAAATCAAATTAAAACAAAAATTAAATTGATTGTGAAAAAATATGGGTATCAGTTATCGGATCATAAAGAAGTATCATATTCAAAATTTTATCCAAAACTTATAACTGGTGCCATTGTAAATAAAGAAGGCAATGTGTCTGTTAGAAATTCTATGAGTAAAAATATAATTGAGGAACTTGCAAAATTAAAGGAAAATCCTGATGATATAAGTGTTAGGCGAAGATTAAGGGGATTAGTTACAGCAGCTCAACAAGTCGACGCTTCTGCATTTCCTTCAATTCGAAAATATGCGTATGATAAAAAATATAAGCTAATATAAAAGCACTTGATATTTTGAATAATACAAGTGCTTTTAATATTATTTTTAACTATTAAAATTAGGATAGTCAAGATATAACAAAAATCCAAACCCTTCACCGACTGGTACAAGGTTCGGATTTTTACTATTTGGTGCGGCTGAAGGGACTTGAACCCCCACGTCATTGACACCAGATCCTAAGTCTGGCGCGTCTGCCAATTCCGCCACAGCCGCATATTAAATTTTACCTCTTGATTTTTACACGGCAGAGGTACACCGAGGAGGAGCATATCGCTTAACCCTCATATATGAAAACGGGAAAACCGTAATCAACAATAAATTCACCGAGGTGGTGGAAACAAAGTCTGGCGCGTCTGCCAATTCCGCCACAGCCGCAAAAATCAACAAATATAATTTTAACACAGCAGGCAGGATGTGTCAAGGCTTTTTTGTATGTTAAATAAATATTACATATAATCAAAACGGTAGAAAAATGAAAGTTGTTATGATACAATAATTTTGCGAAACATTTTGTAAAAAGGGGATTTTAAGGTGAAACTAAGCAAAAAAATTTTGATTGCATTTATGCTTTCGGTTGGAATTATGCTTATATTCGGCTCGGCTTATGCGAAGAACGGAGATGTAATCGGCAAAATTTATTCTACCGATATACTTTTGAAAATTGACGGTATTAGCGCTCCGTCATATAATATCGGCGGAAAAACCGCAATTGTGATTGAGGAGCTTTCCGACATAGAAAGTATGCTAAATTATGCGGTTCATCCGATATATGACGATGAAAAACGTACTTTAAACGTGCGTATGAGCTCGTCAAAGGGGTTGATTGGCGAACAGTATGATAAAATAAAGCGAGGAACGGCAGGAAAAATTGTCGGCGACATTTACGAAACCGATATCAAGGTTTACATAAACGGATACGAAATAGACGGTATGAACATTGGCGGAAAAACCGCTGTTGCCGTTGAGGATTTGGGAAAAATAGGCGGCGTAAACGAGGATTTCGGGTATTCAAAATACCGCTGCACGGCAGACTGGGACGCTGAAAACAGGATTATATCGCTCAATTTTATAGATGAAGATATGCTGTTTGTATCAAGCGTATACGGTGGATTTTTGGCATTTCATATGGATGATGACATTATAACGGCGGATTTCGACAGGCTTGGTTCGTGTTATTCTTACATTGCAAGCGAGAGTCTGTCTGACGAATTTGCAAAGGATACAAACGTTTTAAAACCGCTTTATTTTGACAACGGAAAAGAAAAGACCGAAGTGGGTTTTATGTATGTTGACCAGGGCGAAAAGAGCGAGGATATCGAACCTTACGCCGTACATTATATTACAAAGCCCGAACTTTTAAAACAGCTTTGCGATAGGGTTTGGGACGGCAAATCTCCCTCTGCCGAAGAAGCGTTTGCAACCTTTGACGACAAGGAAAATTATGAAACGCTTGACAAGTTTGAAACTGAAGATTTTTATGTGCTTACCGTAAAACTGCTTAACAGCGGTGACGGATTTAATGATATTATATACGTTGCGGTTAAAAAGAGCGGCGGATACGGTGTGATATACGGCGGTTCAACAAAATACACGCAGAGAGTGATAA
>CAKSGP010000334.1 GCA_934454745.1 uncultured Clostridia bacterium | reverse complement strand
GTTGTCGGCTCTGCCGGTGCAGGTGTTTGATTAGTTTCTGCCATGATATAATTCCTCCTAAATATAAATTTTTGTAATAAAAAAACAGCCTCAAAAGCTGCTCTCTACGGCGGTAAACCGTGAATCGTCATGTTAATCACTCCGTATATTAATTTTCTGTATTAAAAAAACACCCGAAGGTGTCTTTTTTAATCTTGCCAATATTCCTTGTGTTCATTAAGCCACTTCTTAACAATTTCTATATCATCTTTAAGTAATTTTAAATCTTCCGGTGTGAATAAATCCTCATAATCACCATTTTCAAAAACTTCAATATCGTGAGCTGCTGTAATTATAACATCTTCATCAATGGCATTATGCTCCATCATAAATAACATTCCAGCTATAATGTAAACAAACTTCGACATACCGTTCTCGTCCATATCAGTATCCCAATCAAGATAAAATGCTCCATGGATACATTTGCTTATTGTATTTCCTTGATTTAAATATTTATTAAAAGAATCCTCAATAGAACCTTTTGTTTCTTCATAATTAAATTCTTGGTCATATGGTATCCTTTTAAGTATGTATCTGTCATCCATACTATTTCGCCTACTTTCTATATTTCCATGTGTTTGTACCTTGCTCACTCCCGTTATATTCTTTCTTTCCTGAAACAATATTTACTTTAACATTCGGGAAATCCTTTTTAAATTGTTCTACAACTCCTTGACAACTTTCACAAATATGTTTTTCTGACAAAATAGTTATTAAATCTGAACTGTCCATATTAATCTTTTTTGCTACAAACTCTAAGAACTTAGCCTCAGTATCATTCTCTCTAGGAATGTTATCGCCTAAATCTTTAACCGTATATTTTCTATTTTCCATTATACCAACAATAGGATATTTCCCTTTGTATGAGTCATATTCATATGTACCACTTTTTTCTGCTCTGCTATGTGCAAAATATATATCACCGTTAAATTCCATAGTTGCAGCATTACCGCTATTTTTTAATGCTTTTATATTTCTTCGTTGTTTGCCGCTATAACCTGTACAGTCAAATCCATTTTGCTTTGTGTCCCAAGCTGCTCGGTCTAATTCAAGTATCTTTGTTGCTGATACATTTCCGTCAATCTCATAACGATTTAATATCCTATATTTTGCCTTTAAATCTTTCCATTTATCACTATCATTATACTTGATATTAATAAATTCTTCAAGTGTTTTCGGTGATAATTCTTGTAAAATAGGCTTATATTTTTCAAACTGTTCTTTATCAGATGTTGATATTGCATCAGCAACATATTTTTCTTTCCATTCATCATATGTCATATCACTCGGGACTTTGTACGTCTTGCCGTCCTTGTCCCTTGCAATTCGTGTTCCTGTATCTTCATCATCAAAATACGCAATAGTGGTACTTCTGCACCATGCGTGCAAGGGCGGATAATTCTCACCCGGTACAGCGTCGGCAACATTGAACACTTCGCCGTCAAGCTCCGCACACATGGGACTTGTCCTGCTGTCGAGCGTTGCAAGATACTTGTACTTATCAATGCCAAACTCCGCATATGCCTTTAACTCGCCCTGTCCCATATAGAACGTGGTTTCGGTGCGGATAAGCCTTGTCGCCATCATTTTCCCCTGCAATGCTAAATCGGCAATATCATTTGACATTTTCTCAATAGATGCACCTGTTGCAATTCCCGAACTTAGCACCGTTTTAAGTTTTTTTGCAAGTGCATTTGTGTTTATCCACACACGCTCCGAAAAGTTTTTGCCCATGAATTTGCTTTCGAGCACTGTTTTAAGTGCCTTTTCGGGTATCAGTGCAAAGTCTGCACCTATCCCGAACCCCTGCTGACAGTCAAACATTGTGCGGTAATAGCTTTCTTTGTACGCATTGCCCAATACCGATTTATCTGTCCCCAGTTCAATATCCGCCGTCTGCCTGAATATTGCACCCACACGCTCCGACAATGCCTCCAACCTCGTAATACGAGCGGCATAACTCACCGCATTAATACGGTTCAATATATCTTTGCGTATGCGTTCATCGGCTATTGTATTAAGCTTAAATTTAAGATATTGTATTAGTTCCTTTGTTTCGGTATGGCTTATAAGCTGCCCGGCTTCTTCATCGGTAAGCCCATGTCCCTTTTTGTAAGTTTCAAATATCTTTTTTATCTCTGCCGTAATTTCAGAATTTGCCTTATCATAAGCATTTGCAATGGCTTTTACCGCCTCTTCGCAGGCA
>CAKSGP010000333.1 GCA_934454745.1 uncultured Clostridia bacterium | reverse complement strand
GATTTATGAAATCAAGGCGGAAATCGAAAAATCCAAGAAGTTCTTAGACGGTATCAAGAAAGCAAAGAACGATGCCGATAGGAGCCCCGAATGCATTGTTAAGCCGCGTATCAAGGCTCAAAGCAAGGGCGAAGTTATTCCGTTGTCTTCGTATAAGGAATTCTGCACAACCCTTGACGACGCCCGCAAAAGCGATAAGGCTATTGTACTCCTCCCGTCCTCGGACGGGAGGCTCTATCAAATGCGAAAAACACCTGTCGGGACTTTCACGGCCCCGGCAGGCAATCTGCCGGAGTTTCCCGACATCATTCCGGAATTTCAAATGGCCGTCCCAAAAATTCCTATGTATCTCTTATTATTTATTTGGGATTTTTTTGCGAGACTGTCTGAAAGATACACTCTGGAAGCGCTGGTCCATATCCTTTATGATACAAAGCGTAACAAGTACACCGTTCGGATACCAAAACAAAAGCTAACCCACACAAGCGTTGATTGCGTTATGGAAGAAGATTATCCGGAACATATGATTCATGTGATGGATATTCATTCCCATAATGTAATGCCCGCAGAATTTTCAACCGTTGATGACGAGGATGAGAAACCTACGCGGCTTTATGCCGTTATGGGCAGACTGGATAAGGTTTTACCGGATATTACGGTAAGGGCAAGCTGCGGAGGGAAATTTATTCCCGTAGAACCCGCAGATGTGTTCGATATCAAGTCCACATCATTCCCACATCCGAAAATTTGGGATGAAAAGATTGAATTGCCGAAACCGGAAGACATATTAGTATTGCCTGCACCAAAGCCGAGATCGAAATTTCGCTTTTGGCGAACGGGAGATAAAATATGAGATATTCATGTACCGCACCCGTTAAAATCATCGTTATCGGCGCAGGAGGCACGGGCGGATATGTCATACCGCATTTATACCGTTTAGGTTATGCGTCTCGCCGCCAAGTGCGGATTATTGTCTGCGACGGCGATGTAGTTGAACAGAAAAACCTTATTCGTCAGAATTTCATAGCACAAGACATAGGCAGAAACAAGGCTCAGGTACAAGCGGAACGATATTCTGCCGCTTTTGGTATTGAGTGCGAGTATAAGCCGGATTTTATCGAAAACGATGAGGAACTTTACAATTTGACATTGCCGGACTTTTATGCAAAACCGTTTTCCGGAATCTCTGAGACACAAAAGGTTATTCTGCTCGGATGTGTTGATAACAACAGATCCAGACAGATGTGCCACCGTGTTTTTAACCGACAAAAAGATTTAATCTATATTGATTCGGGAAATGGCGAACATACCGGTCAGGTTGTATGCGGAGTGCGTCAGAACGGCAAAACCACCTACAAGCCCGTGGGATCTCTCTATCCGGATATTTTGGAGGAAGAAGATAAATTTCCTTCGGAATTATCCTGTGCCGAAAGAGCCGTATCGGCGCCGCAATCGGTTACTGCAAATCTTACCGCTGCTTCGGCTTTGGTCGGATTTTTATACAACCTTTTGATTGTAGGCGAAATGAATACTCGGTATGTTACTTTTTCATCCAAGCAGATCAATATGCGAGCAGAAATCACAAAAAAGCGCAAGAAAAAATTAATCCCAAAACCTGTATCGGAAAGGACTAAATCATTATGAAAGTACGCAACCTTATAATCTCTTATGATGAGCAGAAATGCCGTATCGGAGAACAGAACGGTACGCTTAAAACCGTAAGCATTGTGGAAACTTTGCCGGGCGGTAAAAAGAAAACCGTTCATTCGGATATCCACTTTGAGTCCCAAGACAAAGGGCAGGAATATAAAACCCTGTTAAAGCTTTTCAGGCGCTCTCAAGCGGGCGCTGAAAGGAGGGTTGCCTGATGGGACGAGGATATTGGCTGCCGCCTCAGCATGACAATCTGACTGCCTCGGACGGCTTTTATATAGACAGTTCGGCAGTCTATGCCAACGGTATATCTGTCGGTTGGAATAAACTGCTGGATTCCGTATCGGAAAAGATCATTTTCAAAGAGAAAACCTTTAACAAGTTTTGCAACTGGAAAACCTGCGGTTTAGGACAAAGCTATTTCGTTTTGCTCTGCAATCGCCATGTAGAGGTTATCGCGGAGGACGCTGACGGATATGTTGCAGTATATGTTATTATTCCCGAAACCTGTGAAGCCCCCGGCTTTGCCAAGCGTTCCTTTCCCCGTTATCTTGCCTTGCTTAAAGAAACACTGACCGAATTGTATCCCGGA
>CAKSGP010000332.1 GCA_934454745.1 uncultured Clostridia bacterium | reverse complement strand
TCTGGAGCCGTCTCGCAAGTATACCTCGTTCATCGCAAATTGAAACGGAGCCATAACATTTTCGCTCTCGCTGTCAAAATTATCGGCAATGGCAATATATCTTATGTTATGCTCCGGAAAAAATTGCTCGGCATAATAGCTTGATTCACGCATATCACGGCCGAGACGGGATAAATCCTTCGTGATTACCGTGTTTGCCAAGCCCTGCTCAAGCTCTTTCATCATTTGCTGAAAACCGGGACGGTCAAAGTTTCCGCCCGAATAGCCGTCATCAACAAATTCACGAACAAGCTTTATACTGTTTTGCTCGCAATATTTGGTAACTATCATTCGTTGGTTGGTAATACTTGAAGACTCGCTCTTCTGCGCTTCTTCTCTTGACAGTCTGAAATATGCAAAAGCAATTTTATTTTGTCCGATTCTCATAATACCTCCTTAGACCGAATCGAACCGCTGTCACTATTATATATCATATTGCCGGTGCCCGTCAACGGCGGCATTTTGTTTTTTTCTTCCAATATTCTCTGTTCTATAAGAGATGCTGTTGTATTCCCGCTTGCAAAAACTCTGCTTATAATGTATCTCGTATTCTCAATGTCTTTATAATTTTCCATTAAAATTCCTCCTTTTAATATTTTTGTCTGTAGGCCTGAATTTAAACATTTAATAGACTACAGAAATTATATTTTTCTTTTTCAAGGTGTCAAATTTTTAAGAGGGTATTTTAAAAACGAAATACAAATATCCTATATATAGTAAAAGGAAGCCCCGTTACGGGGCTTCCTTTGAAGTTTCTTATCAAGCTATACCAAGCTGAAGCTTGATATTTTTCTCGATTTCATTCATGGTTTCCTGATTAACGGAATCCACCCTGCCGCCGATCAGCGACTCCTTTGAAATGCACCGCAGCTGTTCTGTCAAAGCAACGGAATCTTTCTTAAGTTTACCGTTTAATGTATCGGCAGGTTTGATTAAGACATGTGTGGGTATGCTTTTTCCCTCGTATAATAAAGTAGTAGTTTTTAGTGTCACTCTCCAAGGACATATGCTACACTGTAAATGGTGCTGTGGATTGGTGGATTTTTCCTACCGGAAAGACGGTTTCAGAAAGGCTCCAACCACAGACCTTTGCAGTATTGTTAATCAGTTAGATACCGCCCGACGGTTTATTTGGAACGAGGTTACAAAAGCAAAGTGCCCTGTGGATAACAGCATCAAAATAAATCTATCGGAGGTACTTAAATGATTTGCGTTGGAATTGATGTTGCAAAGGACAAGCACGACTGTTTTATTATGAATTCAGAAGGAAAGTCCTCGCAGATGTTTTTACTGTTCCTATGTAATAGCTTCTTTTTCTTCCTCTGTGTTTGCTCATAAGATTCCCCCCTTTCTCGTTTTATTTTGTCATTAAGCAAAGCTTCGGGAGTCACACTCGGACACATTTTCCGCAGACTCAACCGTAAATTTTAATCTGTTTCCCATTCTTTATAACATAAATTTTCACCACCTTAAAATATTAAAAATAAAAAAATCCTGTCCTTATTTCAAAATAAAGACAGGATAAAAAGTATTATACCGTTATTATATTTTAAAAATCCAAAGCGTCAAGTTTTTACTTGAAAACCCCTTTGTTATCTTCTCGCCCATTTATTCCCTCACTACCGTTCATGAATAAATGTGCTTTTTGCGGCTATGCTTTATCAAAGAAATATTCTGTAGCATTACTAATATTGCCGGCACAATATTCCTCGTAATCGTACGAAGTGTTATTTATAAGCTTTGCCGCAAGACGCATATCCCCCGTACTTTTTTGGAGCAAGTATATATTGGTATAGTATTTTTCGCTTTCATCAATCCAAAACTCATACTTGCCTGACAACGACTTGTTTTTAATACAGTCCTCATCATTTTCAGAAAATCCAAAAACATCAATTTTCCTTTTAAACTTTTCTTCATCATTATAGTCATAATCAATTTTCAAATCTTCTGCATATCCGTCTTTTGTTAAGTATTCCTCTATGTAGTTTAAAATATCCTCTTGGGAATCAAATCTGACAGAATAGCGCCCCATATTACCCTTGACTTCAACAAGATTTACCTTGTCTTCAGAGGTGAGCCATACATATACCTTATCCCTCGCAACTCTGCAATATATAAATTGCAAAATCACTGTATTACAGTCTCCGTCTGAATCTTTATATTTCACCTTGACCTTTTCTACTGTAAAATCAAACATATGGTTTGTAATC
>CAKSGP010000331.1 GCA_934454745.1 uncultured Clostridia bacterium | reverse complement strand
GATAAGAATAAGTACAGCTTAATTCTTGCCAATCCGCCGTTTAAGGGCAGCCTTGATTATGACACGGTTTCGCCCGATTTATTAAAGGTTTGCAAAACCAAGAAGACCGAGCTTTTGTTCTTGGCGCTGTTTTTACGAATGCTTCGTATCGGCGGCAGGTGCGCTTGTATTGTCCCCGACGGTGTGCTGTTCGGTTCTTCCGCGGCGCATAAGGCAATCCGCAAAGAAATTATTGAAAACAACCGCCTTGAAGCCGTTATTTCTATGCCGTCCGGCGTATTTAAGCCCTATGCCGGCGTTTCTACCGCTGTTTTAATATTTACAAAAACCGGACACGGCGGCACGGACAAGGTGTGGTTTTACGATATGCAGGCGGACGGACTCAGCCTTGACGATAAGCGTTCGCCCATAGCGGACAACAATATTCCCGATATTATCGCTCGCTTCCATAACCTCGATGCCGAAAACGGCAGAGAAAGAACCGATAAGTCCTTCTTTGTACCGAAGCAGGAAATCATCGACAACGATTATGACCTCTCTATCAATAAATACAAAAAGACCGTTTACGAAGCAGTAGAATATCCCTCTACCACCGAACTGATGACCGACCTATACGAGTTACAGATGAAGATTTCCGAAGGAATGGACGAACTCAATTCCTTGCTTGGACTGTAAGGGGGTGGGACTATGGCTAAATTAAAAGATATTGGTGTTATTATTACTGGTAACACCCCCAAAACTTCTGACCCAAAGAATTATGAAACAACCGATATCCCGTTTATAAAGCCGAGCAATATATCTGATGATGCAATTTCGTATCTTCACAACTCCGAGTTTTATATTTCAGAATATGCAAGGGAAAAGTCCAGAATAGTTCCAGTTGATAGTATTCTTTTTACTTGTATCGGTATCATTGGTAAAATTGCAGTCAATAAAGTAGAATGTGCTTTCAATCAGCAAATAAACGCAATTATTCCTGATAAAAGCAAGTGCCTAACAGATTATCTTGTATATGCTCTGCAAAGCAAAAAAAGATTATTGCAAGAAACCGTCAATGCTCCCGTAGTTCCCATTTTAAATAAAACACAATTTTCTGAAATAGAAATTGAACTTCCTTCATTAGAGCAGCAAGAGAAAATATCGGTTCAATTAAACAAAATTAACGATTTAATTTCGCAGCGTAATCTTCAATTAAGTAAATTAGATGAACTCGTCAAATCCCGATTTATCGAACTGTTTGGCACAATTCATGACAACAAGTTTGGATATGAAATTAAAACCTTGCAGGATGTTTGCGAACAAATCAAAGACGGCACACACCAAACCCCAACATACACAGATGATACTGTAAATGGATATAAGTTCTTATCATCAAAAGATGTTACGACAGGAATAATAGATTGGACTCATCTAAAATACATCCCAGCAGAACTCCACAAAGAGTTATATGCGCGCATAGCACCAAGAAAAGGTGATATTCTTTTGGCAAAGAACGGAACGACGGGAATTGCCGCTGTTGTAGATAGAGATGAAGTCTTTGATATTTATGTCAGTCTTGCTTTGCTTAGACCTATTGAGATTAACTCGGTCTATCTTTGGGTCGCAATCAATTCGCTCGAAACCAAGCAACAGTTTGATTCAAGCTTGAAAGGAATTGGTGTTCCAAACTTGCATCTCGGAGAAATTAAAAAAGCGAGAATAATTGTTCCGCCTATTGAAGAACAAATCAAATTCGCAACCTTCGTCGAACAGACCGACAAATCAAAATTGGCAGTTCAACAATCCCTTGAAAAACTTGAAACTCTCAAAAAATCTCTTATGCAACAATATTTTGGTTAAAGGAGAACAGAAATTGAAAAACAACGATTTTATACAAATGGTTTCAGAGGATATTAAAAGATGTGATGTGGCCTTATCATCTGGTCAGGATATTAACTCGCTTTTGAATGAATTAGTAGGAAAATATTCAAAAGTTTCTAATAATTTTCCTGATATTGAAATGAATCCATTGTTATTTAAAATGCATCCTAATGTTCCCAAAGAAAATCTGCAAACAATTCAAGGCTTTTTAAAAGCCTATCTACTGAATAATTGTGAGGATTATCGATTCGATGATACAAAAAATACGGGGATTAATGTAATAACAAACATAAACAACTCTAACGAAAATAATGTGAAAATAGAAAGTTTTTCGGAAGTGAAAAACAAAGTTGAAAATATGACCTCTTTGCCAGATAGCGCAATAGAGGACATAT
>CAKSGP010000330.1 GCA_934454745.1 uncultured Clostridia bacterium | reverse complement strand
GCGTATAGCAGAGATTTTGAAAAATACAGATATAGCGGAAAAAGTTGTGATGGCAGATGATTTGCGTGATGCGGCGGAAAAGGCAAAAAAAATAACCGGAAAAGGCAAGATATGCGTTATGTCGCCGGCGGCGGCAAGCTACGGATTTTTTAAAAATTTTGAGGAACGTGGAAAAGCGTTTAAAGAGTATATAGGACTATGATTTTCAAAGGAGTTTATTATGTTACTTTCGATAGGAATGATTGTAAAAAATGAGCATGCTCATTTAAGAAAATGCCTGGAAGGTGTAAAACAGATTTTAGATGCTGTGGACAGTGAACTTATTATAGCGGATACGGGTTCGGAAGATGATACGGTGGAGATTGCAAAGGATTTTACAGATAATGTATTTCGTTTTGAGTGGTGCAATGACTACGCCGCAGCAAGAAATTCTACGCTGGAAAAAGCCAAGGGCGAATGGTTTATGTTTATAGACGGCGATGAGGTGATTGAGGACGCATCGGAAATTATAGAATTTTTCAACAGCGGAGAATATAAGATGTATAGGTCGGCATCATATATAGTGAGGAATTACAGTGACGCAAGAATGGTGATATATAATGATTTTGCCGCATCGAGAATGTGTAAAATATTGCCTGAAACAGAGTTTATCGGGAAAATTCATGAGGCATTAAATACACATGATGAGCCAACAAAAACATTAAATACTGTTGCACATCATTATGGATATATGTCAACGGCTGACGGTGAATTAAAGAAAAAGTCAAAATTATATGTTAAATACCTATTGGAAGAACTCAAAGAAAATCCGACAGGACGTACTTATATCCATTTAGCTACGGCATATACAAATTTGAAGGAATATGACATGGTGGAAAAATATATACTTGACGGTATAAAAGTTGAAACCGAAAAAGATAAAAATACATATTTACTATATGCTTTATATGGATATTGCATAGAACTTTATTTTATAAAAGAAAATCATAATAAATTATTGGAATATGCAAAGAAATACTTTGAAATTAAAAAATCAGACAAAAAAAATATTGTTGATATAGGCATATACGGGCGTATGGTAAATGCTTATTTTGAATTGGGAGAATATAAAAATAGCATAGAAGCATATAAAAAATATAAATCCATAAATGATTTATATATAAACGGATATTTAAGTTCAAAGGGAGCGGAATTTTTTAATGTTATGCTTTCAAGTAAATTTATGGTTCGTTATGTGACATATATAGCTGTAAAATCTTATATTGCATTGAAAAATTACAAGAGTGCAATTAAATTGATGGCAAGTATAGATTTAAATGAATTTATGCAAAACGGTGATGATTTTCCGAAGTACGCCGATATATTATTTGAATTGGCATTCAAAACAAAGGATTACAGCATTATTGCTCAAACATTAAATAAACTCGGCGGTGATTTTGAAAAAGCGTTTGAAAAAGAAATTACGCTTAGATATTTAAATGACGAGGAATTATTGAATTCGCTATGCAGTATGGATATTAATGATAAGAAATATGCGTTAATTTTAAAAATCAGAAAAGCAGATGCTGACGGCGAAGATATTTTGGAAATGGTCAATGAATTTCTTAAATATGATTTTGAACAAACTGCAATATACGGTGACATATTCTACTTTTTGTTTAAAGCTAATGCAGATATAAATAAAATAGCACATATAAATTCAATAGGCGACAGCATTGATACAATAAAATATTGGGTTTCACAGATATGTGAGTTCAGAGATGTGTTAGACAAATATATTCACTCGGCAGGTGAATTGAATGATTTTATTACAATTTCGTTTGCGTTGAAATTGTATGAAATATTATTGAAAAACAGTGACAGAACAGAAAATGAAGAGGCTATAAATCTGTTAAAGGAATATACGGATTTGGGTACTGCATTTATATCACTTGCATACAATCAGAATATGATAAATGATGAATGTATCGGAGGATATTCGGAAGATGTTCAGTTTATCTACTATGCCGCAAAAGCTATGGATAATTATAACAACAATAATTATGCAGATTGTTTGAAACAATTAAAGTCGGCAATAAAGAGCGACAATGAAATGAAGAGTATAACAGAAGTTGTACTTACAGATATTAAAGAGAAGCTGGATAAAGCGGCAAGCGTAAATAAAGAGTTTGATGAGTATGCACAAAAAATAAAAATGGCATTTATGAATTTACTTAATGCAAAGATGGCGGCACAGGCAAGACAGGTGCTGGACTCATACAAGAA
>CAKSGP010000329.1 GCA_934454745.1 uncultured Clostridia bacterium | reverse complement strand
TTTTGCTATTTGCCTATGTATGGTATAACGATTGCCTTCCAGAACTATTCACCGAGACTTGGAATTTCAGGCAGTAGCTGGGTTGGGTTTAAGCATTTTATAAGATTCTTTGAATCACCATCCTTCTTCAAGCTGTTATTTAATACATTAAGAATAAGCGGACTCGGACTTATTATAGGATTCCCGGCTCCGATTCTCCTTGCGCTTTTGCTCAACGAGCTTAAGAGTGCAAGACTGGGTAAGGTTATTCAGAACTGTACATATATACCGCACTTTATTTCAATGGTAGTTGTTTGTTCTATCATAAGAATATTTACTGCTGATACAGGTGTTATAGGTGCTATGTATAATGCAATAACAGGTCATACAGGAAATATGCTTAATGAGTCGAGTACATTTTTACCCATCTATATTGTTTCTAACATCTGGCAGTCAGCCGGTTGGGGTTCCATCGTATATCTTGCAGCTCTTACGGGTATTGATCAGTCATTGTATGAGGCGGCAGAGGTTGACGGTGCAGGAAAGTTGAGAAAAGTAATAAGCATTACATTGCCGGGAATTTTCCCCACAATTGTTATGATGGTTATTATGAGAATGGGTCAACTTCTGAGTGTTGGATACGAGAAAATATTGTTGCTTGAAAACAGTATGACAAGAGATGTTTCGGAGGTTATTTCAACATACGACTATCGTCGTGGTATTATTGATAACCAGTGGAGCTTCTCAGCAGCTGTTGGTTTATTTAACACAGTAGTTAATATAATCTGCGTTGGTGCTGCTAATATGCTTAGTAAAAAGCTTAACGGCTACGCTTTATGGTAAAATGATTTTTGCAAAATGTAGGATGAAGGCATTTTGTTAAAATAAAATCTAAATAAAAAGGAGAAAAACAATGAAAAAAAGAGCTTTGGCACTCGTATGTGCAAGTATGATGCTTCTTACCGCTTGCGGGAACAATGGCGGAGACAGCAAAAAAGTCTCAGACTTTGAGTTTGAAGGCTACCCAATGAAAAATGTAGAAAAAATGACTTACTGGACTGAATTGCCCGTAAACCTATCAATGGTAGTAGATAATATGGGTAAGACGGAGTTTACACAAAAGCTTCAAGAGAGAACAGGTGTTGAAATTGAGTATATTCACCCTGCAGCAGGAACAACTACACAGTCACTAAACTTACTTATAGCATCAGGTGAGATGCCTGATATGATTCAGACGAACTGGTATACCGCTAATGGAGGCGGACAGAAGAACGTTGATGAAGGCGTTATAATTCCCCTTAATGATTATATGGAAGAGTATGCTCCGAATCTCACAAAGTACTTGAAAGAGCACCCTGAAATTGATAAGATGATAAAAACTGATGATGGAATATATTATTCATTCCCATTCATCAGAAGTGAAGATAAGCTTCTTGTTGCATCAGGTCCGATATACAGACGTGATTGGGCAGAGAAAGCAGGTCTTGATGCTCCGAAAACAGTAGAGGATATTGAAGCAATTCTTAGAGCGTATAAGGATGCCGGTGTTAAGAAACCGCTAACCTTTACACAAGGAAAACTTGGACAGTTTATGCAAAACTTCGGCACAACTTATGGCTTCTTCTACAGAAATGGTAAGGTTACACACGGATTATTGGAAAAAGAATTCAAGACAGGTGTAGAAACGTTAACTAAGTGGTATAAAGAAGGTCTTCTTGATAACAACTATGTATCTAACGATGCTGCAGCTGTTAAGGCTGCGATGATTAATGGCGAAGCAGGTATGACAGTAGGAACAGGCGGCGGCGACCTTGGTGTATGGCTTGATTCAATGGCAGCATTAAATAAACCTTTTGATTTGGTTGGTTTCACTAATACATCTGTTGCATCAGTAGGCAAGAAGAAGGCTATATCTTCTATTGATAATAATTACCCCGGATATGGTGTTGCTATTACAACTTCATGTAAAAATCCGGCAGCTGCTGTTGCTTATCTTGACTACGGTTACAGTGATGAAGGTCATGACTATTATAACTTCGGTACAGAGGGCAAGACTTACACAGTAAACGAAGATGGTAAGCACGTTTACACAGATTTGGTATTAAAGAATCCTGACGGATTGACAGTTGCATCTGCAATGGCATTCTATATCCGTGCGGCAAACAGTGGTCCGTTTGTTCAGGACGGAGATTACATCGAAGGCTTCTATTCAAGACCGCATCAGCAGGAAAGCTTGAAGAACTGGATGGCTAATATGGAATATGAGCGTAAGAACGTGCTGCCTCCGTACACAC
>CAKSGP010000328.1 GCA_934454745.1 uncultured Clostridia bacterium | reverse complement strand
GTATGAGGACATGGCTCTACAATGAGGGCGGTTTCCCGTCAGGCAGTGCTGCCGGCAGAGTTGTCGAGAAGGATGACTCTTTGAGGAGCCTGTCGATTAAATCCGAAAGTAAGTTTTGCCGTAAAGGCGAGACTTATTTGCCGACAAGCAATGTTATAGGCGCATTCCGAGATGAAATACGCATAAAGACAGGTGAGATTTTTGAATATGATACAGATATTACGGAATATTCGTATGATTTATCGTCAAATATTGATTATTTATGCAATGTGATATGCACGGATATTGCAAACAAAAAGACTGCAGAAATATTTGTTGACGAAACTCACGAAAAGCTTCTTGCAGGACTCGGTGATGTTATGTCTTACTGTTCATATATGTTTGATGATGAGGCGCATATGGGTTCGTGGACAAAAGAAATGCTGCAGCTTTTTAAGGACAAATACGGATATGAAATTGAGGATTATATGCCGTATATCAGCGGAGACAAGATGCCCGATACTGATGAAAAATGCAGGGCATGCGTGGATTATGAAATGCTTTGCGGTGAATTACAATGTGCAAATTATTTTGAATATATGAAAAAATGGCTGAATGAACACGGTATGAAAAGCGTCGGACATCTTGACAAGGACAATATGACTGACGGCTTTATGATACTCCATTACGGAAATGCGCTTAAAACACTGCGTTGTTTTGATATTCCCGGTATTGATGTGATATGGCGGCAAATATCATATCCAAATGACGGAAAATGTTGCTTTGAAGGGTTTGAATTTTTTCCCAGGGCTGCGTCATCGGCTGCAAGACAATGCGGCACGAATGAAGCACTGTCGGAATCGTTTGCGGTTTACGGGGCAGACCTTACACCGGAAGAAATGAGATTTGTTATAAATTATCAGGCGGTTCGCGGCATTAACATTTTTAATTTTATGGCTATGTCGTATGAAAAATGCGGAATTCTGCCGTTTCAGTTCAGACCAAATTTCATACCAGAAAATCCGGGTGTTGATATGCTGCGTGAAATCAATGAATACACGGCGAGGCTCAGTTATATTTTGCGAAGCGGTGATGTAATATGTGACACGGCGTTGTATTATCCGTTCAGAACAATATGCGCCGGCGGCAAGACTGCCGAGGAGGCAAAGGAAAGCTTTGAAAAAATCGGTGATGAGCTCGAAAAAAGGGGTATAACATTCGATTTGGTTGATGAAGAATATATTATGTCAAAGGAAAAAAAGGTTGAATATAAAAATATTTATGTTCCTTGTTGTGCATTTGAAAAAGATGAGGTTATGGAAGAACTTTCAAAGTATTCTCAAAATGCCGAACCTCAGGTTTTGTGCGAAAGCTTTGTTCGTTCAAGGGGCATCGCCTGCGGAGATGACAGGATATATTTTATCACAAATGAAAGCGGTGAAACAAGGGAAACAAGCATAGTTATTCCGAAATATGGAAATATATACGAGATTAATTTGATTGATGGAAAAACATATCCGGTTTCAGGGAATGAAATCACGCTGACTCTTTCGAGAGGTGAGGGAAAAGTGTTTCTGTGCACCAAAAGGAACATATCATTTGAAAAACGAAAATTTGGAAGTGAATTTGAAATCTGCTTTGACACGGGGTATGTAAACCGTATATATAAGGTTGACGGCGGCATAAAGAACATATATCCGAAAAAAGGCGAGATTCCAATGCCGTGCGGAGAGTGGCAAGAGAATTTTTCGGGGGAGGTTATATATGCGGCAAGTTTGAACGGCAGTGTGCCGGATGGAAAATATGACCTTGTTTTGTACGGAGTGAAACACTTTGCCGGAGTGTATGTTGACGGAAGGGCTGTTGGAGAGGTCACAATGCCGCCGTATACCGTTAGAAACATAGAGGTTAAGAGTAATTCTGTAATTACGGTTAAGGTCGCAAATACTGCCGCCAATGCTTGCGCGGCAACCGATTATTTTGACAAAACCGCTTTGCGCTGGGTCGGACCGTACAACAGCAATATGCTGAAGCGGGAAAGAAAAGCCGAATGTGGCGCATTTGACGGAAAAGCGTTGCTGAAACAGGTGATTGACTAAGCGTGCCGGCAAATAAACTTTTTTATAATGAATGAAAAAAGATTGCTGAATGATACGATGGCACTGAATTAATGGAATTTTGGATGCGAACATACAACTCTGGTATCTTGGGGTGTATGTTCGAATTTAATATAGGTGCGGTGCTGTTAAAAGTTAAACAGTATTATCTGATATCGGACAATTCGGCAGAATATGTT
>CAKSGP010000327.1 GCA_934454745.1 uncultured Clostridia bacterium | reverse complement strand
TCCTCGTCCTCATCATCCATATCAAACTCAAGTTCAATATCACGGTGACAATTCGGACAAACGATATTGTTTTCCTCGTCAAGCATATCGAAGTCAACTACAACATCTTCTCCGCATTCAGGACACATAATCTCGAACAAATCGCCTTCATCATCGTACATATCAAGGAAATCGTCATCGTCATCTTCGTCGTCTAAATACTCGCCAGAGACGCCCTCGCCCTCAATATCGTCATAGATAGCATCAATGTCCATTTCAGCCGCATACATTTCCTCATCAAGCTCGTTTATGCGTGTTTCGAGCTCATCATTGCGTGCCCAAAGTGCATCAAGCTCATCTGCCGCCTCTGAAAGAACCTCAATAAGCTTTGAAATAAGCTTGCCCTCATCCGATTTTTCTGAAATAGCCATACCTTCTGCAAGGCCTTTAAGATATGATACCTGATTAGAAATCTCACTCATATTATATTCCTCCTATGAGTTGTGATAGGACAAGTTATTTTGTAACTCGCTCCATATACTCGCCTGTACGTGTGTCAACTCTGATTATATCACTGCCATCAACAAACAAGGGAACCTGAATAACTGCTCCTGTTTCAAGGGTTGCAGGCTTTGTAGCACCTGTTGCAGTATTACCTGCAAATCCCGGCTCTGTTTCTGCAATTGCCAGTTCAACAAAGGTAGGCGGTTCAATATCGAATACCTTGCCCTTGTATGAAAGAATCTTACATACGTCGTTTTCCTTAACGAACTTCATCTTATCTGCGATTTCGCTCATAGCAATGGGAAGCATATCAAATGTTTCCTGATCCATAAAGTAATACAAATCGCCGTCATTGTATGAATACTGCATGTCACGTCTTTCAACAAATGCGTTCTCAAACTTCTCTGTCGGTCTGAATGACTTTTCAACAACGCTACCTGTTATTACATTCTTCATCTTTGTTCTTACAAAAGCTGCGCCCTTACCCGGCTTAACGTGCTGGAATTCAACTACCTGCCATACGCCGCCGTCCATCTCAAATGTTACGCCGTTTCTGAAATCACCTGCTGTTACCATAAAATATCATTCCTTTCCACTCTCACTTTTGAGAGGTTTATCTTTTCATAGTCTATACATATATATTTTACCAAAAAACTCTGTAAAATGCAAGTGTTTTTTTAATAAACATGATTAGATTACTATAAGCTCTTTTGGTGACTTTGTCAAATTGATGATTTCGCCCTCCGAAACGGCTATTAAATCCTCAATTCTTACACCGCCCCAACCATCAATGTATATGCCTGGCTCAACGCTTAGCACATTGCCGTTTTGCAAAGTATCATTACTTTTTGGTGAGAATACAGGTGTTTCGTGTATCTGTATTCCAACACTATGCCCCAATGCGTGTCCAAAGTTTTTTCCGTAACCGCTGTCTGCTATATATTTCCGTGCAATAGCGTCAACTTCTTTACATTCTATTCCCGGCTTTAATGCTAAAAGTGCTTCAGTTTGTGCTTTTAATACAATTTCATATATTTCCTTTTGTTTTTCATCAGGAGCACCGATTACTACTGTTCTTGTCATATCCGAGCAGTACCCCTTATAGACACAGCCAAAATCAAGGGTTAGTAAATCGCCCTTTTTGATAATCTTGTCACTTGCTACGCCGTGGGGCATCGCAGAACGCACACCTGATGCCGCAATCGTTTCAAAGGATAAGGCAGTTGCACCCTTTTTTTTCATATACATTTCAAGCTCAAAGGCAACCTCACGCTCGCTCATACCCTGATGCAGTATATCGAGTATATGTGAAAACGCCATATCTCCTATCTTTTCTGCTTCGGCAATGGTTTTAAGCTCAAGTTCGTCTTTTATCTGTCTTGGTTTATCAATTTCAGCTTGTGACGGGATAAATTCTTTATTTTCTGCTTTTTGGGAAATAAATTCATAATTTCCGTAAGTGAGATGATTTTCCTCAAAAAATATCATATCCTCACAAATATTTTCAAAGATATATCCCCAACCCTTTGCTATATCTATAAGTTCAAAGTCGGGAGATTCGAGCTTTGCCTGAACAAAATATCTTGAATCGGTTATGATAAACTTCTTAGAGCTTGTTATTAATAAATATGCATCCTCGGAGGTAAACCCGCTGTAATAGAAAATGTTATAGAAACTACTGATTAAAACACAGCCGTCTTTATTCAGACTCTTTAACAGTCTGTCAATCCTTGACTGCATCGCATAGTGCCTCCATAGCATACTCGTATCCCTTAAAGCCAAGTCCGCATACC
>CAKSGP010000326.1 GCA_934454745.1 uncultured Clostridia bacterium | reverse complement strand
GGGTCTTGAATTTCCGACATACGCCATAGCAAGTCCCACTCCGATAAGTGCCTCGGTAAGCCGCTTGATTGCCGCTTTGTCACGCTTAAGCAGCATCACACCGTCATTCTTAATACTGTCTGTCATCTGCATTGTAAGGTCATATACATATTGACAGAAGTATTCATTATTTACCGCCGCCGCAAGACGCCAGTCGTTAAGGCATGACAGCTTTCCTATAATATCGCCGTAACCCGACTGTATCATTTCCATAGGCGCATTCTTTAAAATATCAACATCGGCTATTATTGCCTGCGGCACATGAGCGTTATACGTTACTTTCATATTTCCCATAATCATAGCCGCACCTGTTGATGCGTATCCGTCCATTGACGGCGCTGTTGCCGCGATATAATACGGCAGATTTCGGCTAAAGCTTACATACTTGCATAAATCCTGAATTACGCCGGAACCTACTCCCAAGATTAAATCAGTTGTATCAGAAACAACATTGTTAAGCTTTTCCACCGCCGTTTCATCAGGTATCAGCAAATCATCCTCAAAAACAAGCTTATTTTGAAGCTTTTCCTTTAAAAGCTCTGCCGCTTTTCTTCCGCACACATCATATGTATTCTTATCGGCAACAAGAATAATACGCTCATACTTTGCCGCCAAATCATATATTCTGTTTACTGCGCCTTCCTCGATAATAACCTTCTCAATATTGCAGGTATGATTTTTACCGCAGGCACAATCTAGTCCGCTTAACAGTTTCGAAATATCCATCTTATATCTCCCTTTAAATATTATTGAATATTTTTGATTAATTCATATTGACATTATCAACGGATTTATTATATAATATAGTCATACAATATTGCAAGCAATAGTCAGAATAAGACAAATAATCATATTTTATTTGCACATTGTTCAAAAATAATCACACATAAGGGGATATTCATATGTTAAAAAGTGAAAGACAGGAAATGATTTTAGAAATTCTTCAGGAATGTAAATATATAACTACACAGGAGCTTGCTGAAAAAACCTTTTCAAGCTATTCGAGTGTAAGACGGGATCTTGAGGAGCTTGAGGATTCCGGACTTATAAACCGCAGCTACGGAAAGGTGGAGCTTGCAAACCGCAATTCGCTTTTGGTTGCATACCCTATAAGAATAAACAAAAATTCAGCACAGAAAAATATAATCGCAAAAAAAGCCGCCGCGCTTATCAAAGAGGGCGACACTATATTTGTTGATCCCTCCTCAAGCTGTTCTTTTTTTGCAAAGGAACTGTTTCATATGAAGGGTATTACCGTAATTACCAATAATGTTGAAGTGCTGAGCTTCATGAGCCAAAGCAGTATAGACGTAATATGCAGTGGCGGACTACAAACCTCACCCAACAAGTATGCCCTTGTGGGACCCATAGCAGAAGAAACCTTCAGAAACATCCACGCAGACTGGGCTGTTTTTTCGGCGAGTTCCCTCACGGAGGACGGCAGGATTTATGATGTGCATTACAATGAAACCGCCCTCCGCAAGGTCATGATCGAAAATGCCGAAAAAAAGCTGTTTCTCTGTGACAGTTCAAAGCTTGGAACAAATTCCACATATTATCAGTGCAGCCTTGTCGACATTGATTATATGGTCTGTGACAGCAAAGAGATAAAACGATTCCAAAATGAATACCCTAATTTAAAAATAATATGATTTACACCCGGAATTTGCGTATACTTTGGAGCTATCAAACGCACAACATTGCAATAATAAAAATTGATTGCAATGCTAATTTTTATAACTCCATATCCCAATCGTCACGGTTATGCTGTTTTTGTCTGCGTTCTGTTAGTTGCTCCTGCTTTTGATGATATTGCAGCTTACGGAGTTTGTTAAGGAGAGAATTTTTTCTTTTGGCAAATCTTCTTTAAGAAGCATACTTTTCTCTATTTTCAATTCCTCGGTCTGAGTAATTAAAATTTTTGCAAGCTCACGCTGTTTCGGAATATTCAGAAAAGATGTAGTTTTCTTTTGTTCTGCTGTTGCCTTTTTATCTTTGACCTTTGCCTTAAGTCTTGATAAAGTATTATCATATTTTTGTATATTGTCGGTAGTTGTCTTTATCTTAGCGCCAACAGCTTCTTTTCTGTAACGTGAGTGAAGCATATGATATGCGGTAATCATTATATTTTACGCATAGTTTCAAGTGCATCCGCAAGTTTTGGAAGTGTATCAATAACAGCCTGTGCAAGTTTCTTGACAGTTTCTTTAAGCTACCGAAGCAGTTTGTTGTCTGCCTT
>CAKSGP010000325.1 GCA_934454745.1 uncultured Clostridia bacterium | reverse complement strand
TTTATCGTAAAGCTTGGGAGGCATTGTGCCCTCCTGAACAACAAGCCTTGCCTTTGCTCCCTCTATATATAGCCACGCCCAGTTTATTTCATCATTTCCGAACACAACGGCATTTTTTATTTCACCTAAATCTGCCACATCTTTTTTCTTTGCACCAGAATATACATTCTTGTCCGATAATATTTTAGTGATGTTTTCAATATCGGCATTTTTCACGCCTTCAATCTCAACGCACCATATATATCTTGGCATAATCAGGAAAAATATACACACAAAGACCCCTGCTATGGGAATCATAATACGATATCTGTGTTTATTTATTACTATTCCGATACCGTGTTTTTCAAGAATTTTTACCTTTACTCCGCTTTTTCTTACCGGTCGCCTAATTTTTACAAAATCATCATTTGATATACTTAATATTAATCCGTCATCTTTTGGAGTAACGTCCCATATGCGGAATTTGTTTGTAAGGCACATATTCACAAATCGTTCTTTATTTTTGCCAACTATTTTTATTATAACATATCCTAAAGGAAATTTAAAGATTTTTTTGAACATTTTTTATTTTTCTCCCGATTTTTTCGTATTCAACACGTAAAAGCTCGCCGTTTACAACCATTCTGTCAGGTTCAAGTATGATTATATGTAACCCCTCTCCATAGATGTGCATAAGTCCGTCATTAGTTTTTATGCGTATACAGGACGTAGTATATTCCATAATACCTTTATGGTTTTCTATAAATATTTCCTTGTCACCGCATATGGAAACACGAGGCAAATCAAGTACAACATCCTTTGGCAAGGACAGCTTATCCGCCATAATTTCTCTCAAACTTTTCATAACCGCCTCCCGAATAGTAATTTATATGCGTATTTACTGTAATAAATGAATATAAATATAGCGGAGGGATACAATGAAAAAGATATTTCACATTGCAGTATTGGCAGTTATAGCACTCATTCTGTTCCGATCAGGATCGGTTATTACTCATACGAAAGAAACGATTATGATGTGTTTTGAAATAATCGTTCCGTCACTTTTTCCGTTTTTTGTCTGTTCGGGACTTTTAATATATTCGGGCTTTTCCTCGGTTATTGCAAAATATGCAGAGCCTATAATGCGTCCCATGTTTAACGTTGCTCCATCAGGCGCGGCGGCATTTGTGTTGGGAATTATAAGCGGATTTCCGTCAGGCGCTGTATGCACCCGTGATTTATATAAATGCGGAAATCTGTCAAAAGCGGAGGCAGAACGTCTTCTTGCCTTCTGTAATAATTCAGGTCCCCTTTTTATAATCGGCTCAATCGGCACTGCCATATATACTAAACCCATATACGGGGTGTTTCTTTATGCTATACATATTATATCATCAAT
Organism: uncultured Clostridia bacterium; assembly: GCA_934454745.1. GTDB lineage: Bacteria > Bacillota > Clostridia > UBA1381 > UBA1381 > Ornithomonoglobus. The sequence continues at coordinate 900 of CAKSGP010000325.1, read as the reverse complement.
AATTGTAGGTATTATTTTCAAAAACTACGGCAAAAGACAGCACAATTCACCACCCACACATATAAATACAAATGAGCTTTCCATACCGCAAACTGTTGCCATCTCACTTGATACTGCATCAAAAAACATACTTACTGTATGCTTTTCAATTATATTCTTTTCTGCTATTGTCCAAACCCTATTGGAGCTTGTACCTATGCCCACAGCTTTAAACTCACTTATTTCAGGTCTTTTTGAGTTCTCAACAGGAGTTATTAAGGTGTCAAACCTTAACAGAAGTATCTTTGAAAAGCTTGTGCTTACCTCATTTATTGTAGGATTTTCAGGGTTAAGCGTGCATTTGCAGGTAATGGCAGTAACAGCTGATGCGGGGTTAAGCCTTAAACCCTATATCATAGGCAAATGCTTGCACGGAATTATCTCGGCAGGTCTTACCGCATTTGCATTGCTTATTTCACAAGCAAAGCTAAAACCTATAACATCCGTACCGATTTTATCGGCATCCTTTTTCACTTCTGCTCTGCTTATTTTTACAGCACTTGCAGTTATTATTCCGATCATAGTTTGTTTTTGGAGAAAACATAGAAAAGGTATGGACAAATTGGAAGTTTTATGATATAGTTATATATGCCAACAAATTTAATATTAATCGTATGGTATGAGTTATGTATTTTGGTAAAAATGCACACTCGCTTTTTTCTCATACCTACGTACTGTGAATTAAGTTTGTTGGCACTTGAGTCGTGCATTTTTCGGTGCACCCTCAGGTGCACCTTTTTTAATGGGAGGAAAAGCAAATGACAAAAATAAAAACTGATTTGGTAAAGCGTGATATTGCTTCTTTAATTGCATCACAAATTGATGATTTTGAGATAGACTTGGACACAATCGCAGACACGA
>CAKSGP010000324.1 GCA_934454745.1 uncultured Clostridia bacterium | reverse complement strand
TTTTTAGAAACACTTGAAGAGGTTTTACCTCCAAAGCCTTCTATTATATCCGATGCTTCCCTACGTGAATATTTTGCAAGAGTTCCTGTCAGTACAAATGTTTTATTCATAAATCGTAAATCTGATGTATCGGTATCCTCTTTATATACACAGTTGACTCCTGCATCCTTTAATTTATTAATAAATTTAATGTTCTGCTCACTTGCCATAAAGTCTGTCACAGATGTTGCCATTATAAGACCGACATCCTCAAGTTCTGCCATTTCCTCAGGCTTTGCAGTAATAACATTATCTAAAGTTTTATATGCTTTAGCAATATTTTTTGCCGCTTTTTCTCCTATATGCCGTATTCCTAAACCAAAAATAAGTCTGTATAAATCATTTGATTTTGATTTTTCAAGGGAGTTTTTAAGATTTTCTGCCCATTTCTTTCCAAATCCACGCAACTCTGCAGCTTTTTGAAAGTCAAGATAGTACAAATCAGATGCATCATTAATAAGCCCGTTATCTACAAGCTTTTCAATGTTTGACGCGCCTAAGCCGTCAATATCCATAGCACCACGCGAAACAAAATGAATAATATTTCTTAATCGTTGCGCAGGACAGCTTATTCCTGTACATCTGTACGCCGATTCATTGGCCTCACGAACAACCTCAGCACCACATTCAGGGCATACATCAGGCATTTCGTATTCAATTTCACTTCCATTTCTTTCAGATTTTATAACTTCAACAACTGCAGGTATAATATCTCCTGCTTTTTCTACGACAACTGTATCGCCAATCCTGATGTCTTTTTCTTTTATATAGTCAATATTGTGCAAAGTAGCACGAGATACATTTGAACCTGCAATGTGAACAGTGTCAAGTATTGCAAGAGGTGTAAGAACGCCTGTCCTTCCGACCTGTATTTTAATATCAAGTAATTTAGTTGTTTGCTTTTCAGCAGGATATTTATAAGCAATTGCCCATCTTGGAAATTTCTCGGTAGTGCCAAGAATTTCACGAGATTTAAAATCATTCACCTTTACAACTGCACCGTCAATACCGAAAGATAAACTTCCTCTCTCCTCGCCTATTTTTGATATTTGGGCAAGAACATCTTCAATTGTATTAAATGTATTATCATTTAATATAGTTTTAAATCCCTGTTCTTTAAGAAATCGTAAGCCTTCAATATGAGAATTGATGGTCACTCCGTCTATTTGCTGAATATTAAATACAAATATATCAAGTCCGCGTTTTGCCGCAATTTTAGGATCCAGTTGACGCAAAGAACCTGCAGCGGCATTTCTCGGATTTGCAAATAATGGTTGTTCTCTATCCTCTAAGGATTCATTAAGCCTTCTAAAAGCGGAATCAGGCATAAACACTTCGCCTCGTACTTCAAGAAACGGAATATTATCCTTAAGCTTAAGGGGTACAGTACGTATCGTTCTAACATTTTCTGTTATATCCTCACCAATAAGTCCGTTTCCTCTTGTTGATGCACGTGTAAGTGTTCCGTTTGTATATTCAATTGATACAGAAAGTCCATCAATTTTATGCTCAACTACATATACGGGATTTGCGACAGTTTCGCGTACACGTCTGTCAAAATCAATAATTTCATCAGAGGAAAATGCTTTTTGCAGACTTTGCATAGGCACTGTATGGACTACCTCGTCAAAGGCTGAAACAGCCTCCCCTCCTACCCTTGATGTCGGTGAATCAGGACGTTTAAGTTGAGGGTATTCCTCCTCAAGCTTCTCCAGTTCAACCAGCATAGCGTCAAACTCAAAATCCGAGATTTGGGGAGCATCATCAATATAATATTTTTTATTGTGATAATTTAAAGTATCTGTAAGATATTCTATTCTCGAGCGTATATCTTCCATAATTTCCTCCATAAGATTTTTTGTTGACATAATTTATTTATGTTTACTTAATTGACTGGGTAAGTCCTGTACCGTAATATTGAGGTACTTCTCCTGATATGACGGTTTCTGCAATCGGGACTATTGCTTCTATTTTTTCCTTTTCATCGAGTAAATAACCCCTATAACGCATATTTACCCATAATTTAAGATAAATTTTATGACGTACCTGATTAATGCCCACAGATTCAAAGGTGTCCTCTATTTTGGAAGTTACTACACTAATCGGAATTATTTTAATAGGTATTTCGGGTCCGAAAGATGAAAGAACGTAATAATCTGTAAGACTTCCTAAAGGAATATACAGCTTTGCAGGGTAATCGTTATTTAGAGCGTTTTGTATATTTATGGTCAGTTCAGAGA
>CAKSGP010000323.1 GCA_934454745.1 uncultured Clostridia bacterium | reverse complement strand
GTATTCAAAGGATATAGAATATGCACAGCTTAACATTGACGATTTGGCACAGCAGGGATATACAAACGATATATTAAGTTTTGAAAATTTGATTGGCATTCTTAGTCAATAAAAAAGCTTCTGATAAAAGCACCGCCTGCGGGCGTAGAATTAAGGTTGCATTTTTGATTTTTCGTCATTGCGTCTTACGCAATTTACTACAAATTAAAAAAGCTGTGCAAGATTAATATACAATCTGTCACAGCTATAATATAAATTTAAAAGGAAAGGTATATGTTTGTAAATCTCTTTACAAGATTATTATGCCAATTCTTTATGTCGTCTTTATGTACTTATGTTTAAATCTTGTTGAATTTCAATTATGGTTTTTTAAGTGCTCATAAAAAATCCATATAATTATTTTGTAAAAGTAACAGCACATAAACGTGAAAAATACAGATGTAAGGAAAAACAATAATATTGTACTTTTTGCGTTTATACTAAGTATGGTGGACAGTGTAAGTACAGATGATGTTGATGTGCCGAAAATGCTTATTATAAGCGGAATTATTATTTTGCTTATAACTTTGTCGGAACAGTATACAGTTATGCTTGCAAACATCACATATACCAATATTACCAGTGCTGCAATTACAGCGGTTAAAAGTATATTTTTCGGATTTGGGAAATATCCCATAATAAACAGTGATGCGGATATAATTCCCATTATGATGCTGCCGATTGTTATATACAAAATTGAGTCGGACTTGTATTTCATAGCTACACCTCCTTTATATGGTATCGGATATTATTAAAGTATGCAGCAACAGCTTGTAATGAAACGGATTTAAAAAAATCAATAGTCAAGTTGCATAAAAAACAGCGGTCAAATTTTACGTTTCATGAAAGTTAGAGTATATCAGTGTTTGAGCTTGTCAAGTAAAAAATAAAATTTATTTGTCTTGACACATACATGATATAGCGGTATAATAAATCCCGAACACTACATATAGTGGTTTGTGAAATTAGGACACTATATATAGTATGTATAATGTAAAAGTTTTTGGGAGGGTGTTTTTAATGATAACCGCTATTATAAAACGTGACGGCAGAGAGGTTGACTTTGATATTGACAAAGTTACACAAGCCATCAACAAGTCATTTATCGCAAGTACAAAGCGTGATGACAAAAAATATTCATCTGAATTAAGTAATCAGGTGGTGAGAGAACTTGAAGAACAGGGACTTGAAAAGCCGACTGTTGAACAGGTTCAGGACACAGTTGAAAAAGTATTGATTAAAAACGGTCATGTCAGAACCGCAAAAGCATATATTGTGTATCGTTCGGAACGTACGAGAGTGCGTGAAATGAAAACAAATCTTATGAAGATTTATGAGGATATAACCTTTAAAGATTCAGAAGAAAGCGATATGCAGAGAGAAAATGCAAATGTAAACAGCGATACCGCCATGGGTACAATGCTTAAATACGGCTCTGAGGGTTCTAAACAATTCTTTGAGATGTTCGTATTAAAGCCTGAACATTCAAAAGCACACAAGAACGGTGATATACATATTCACGACCTTGACTTTTTGACAATGACTACCACCTGTTGTCAAATCGACCTTTTGGATTTGTTCAAGGGTGGTTTCTCAACAGGACATGGCGTACTTCGTGAGCCAAACGACATTGCAAGTTATGCGGCGTTGGCTTGTATCGCTATTCAGTCTAACCAGAATGACCAGCACGGCGGTCAAAGTATTGTAAATTTTGATTATGGCATGGCACCCGGTATCATTAAAACTTACAAGAGAAAATATACATCAAATCTTCAAAAGGCGATTGAACTTATTGCCGATAAAGAGGTTGATGAAGCGGAATTGAAAGAAATTCGTGAGAATTTGCTTAGTGACGGCTATGTACTTCGTATGGGTGACAATGAAAAGTACAGAGCGGCAGAAAAGGAATTATTGAAGAAATATGATATTGATGATAAAATAATTGAAAAATGTCAAAGATTTGCGGTTAAAAAAGCATTAACCGAAACGGACAGAGCAACATATCAGGCTATGGAGGCCTTTATTCATAATCTTAACACCATGAATTCCCGTGCAGGTGCACAGACACCGTTTTCATCTATCAATTACGGTATGGACACATCTCCTGAGGGCAGAATGGCAGTTAAGAATGTGCTTTTGTCTAACGAGGCAGGTCTTGGCAATGGCGAAACTCCGATTTTCCCGATTCAGATTTTCAGAGTCAAAGAGGGTGTGAGCTATAATCCGGGTGACCCTAACTATGA
>CAKSGP010000322.1 GCA_934454745.1 uncultured Clostridia bacterium | reverse complement strand
AGATTATCACCCGAAGCTCATCCTCGCCCTGCCGTACAACGGCTCCGGACGGAACAAGATCGCTGCCGCCGAGAACACAATCCTCTACGGCAACGACTGCGCCGGCATCGAATTCCGCGGCAAGGTCGTCCGCCGTAACCTCGCCGTAGATTCCGCGAATACAGCCCGCCTCACGGTCGAGAGTCAGCCGCGACTCCGCTTTCAGAGTCAATGCCTTGTCCGCGCCCGAGACCGGAACCCAAAGCACCGCTCCGAAAAGAATCGCCGCACTCAGGAGTGCGGACAGAATTTTTCCGTGTTTCATGAAATCATACCTCCGAATTCGGTAGAGATGTCTGTAAGCATATTATAACAAAGAAAAAATGAAAACGCAAGTATACTGTGTTTTGAAGCAATTTCTTGATTATCTTCGCCTGAGCAATACTTTACAAATTTCAAAAAACATGCTATCATAAATAAAACGGTCAAAATATCTATAATATTTTTTAATACATCAAAAACACTTGTGAAAGAGGAAGATATGGAAAAAGCAAAAAGCACCAAGTTAACTAAGCGTAACCCGATAAAGCCAGAAGTCAAAAAAATAATACGACAATTAAAAAATACTCGCTTGTCCATTAGAGAGATTCCTATAGAATTTGCATCAGACATAAATATTTTAAGAGTTGAACGAGAACTCGGAATAAGAAAAACTATTCTCCGTGGGTTTGATGTTATTAATCAAGAATTCTTCGTTGAGGAAGAACTACTAAGCCAAGACTTCGAAGTACTGTACTCACCAAAAAAAACATTCAAAGACTTTCAAGAATATTACAATTATCTTGAAGGCGACATATATGAAAATGCTTGTTATTATCAATACAAATTTTCCGACTCTTTTTCAAAATCAATGAATTTGAATTTAAGAAAGCTAAAAAGAAGGAAATGCTTTATATCAAAAAACATAGACGACTATATACTTGAAGGTTCCCAGGAAGAAATTTCCGTCTATGAAAATATAGAAAATATGAAAAGTGAAATAAAAGAAGCCGTTGAAAAATTTAATAACTGCAAAACATGCCGAGAAATTACGTCCTTTGTTCGCACCTATCAATCATTTCCTTTGCCTGGCGTAAACTTGATTTTTTTCTTTTGGCAATATGTTTTCAACAATATTCACGATGAAACCAAGTTCAATGCTCTTATGAAGTATATGTCATCGGGTGGGTATCTTGAAAATAGAATTATCCAAGGACTGTGTCTTGTTTATAATCCAGATGATGTATTAGCCAACTATGACTATTCAGTCGGTGTCCAACAAACAATTTGCAGTCACAAAAGAAACTTGAAAAAATTCGTTTCGTCGTTAAAAGAAAATAAAATCGAAATTGATGTAGAAGGGTGTTTTGACAAGTCGACTCATTATTTTTGTGAAAAAATGTCAATGTATCAGTACATTGACTGCCAAGGAATTAGAAAAAGATGTTACATAGACAGTGTCTATCATTACTTTGAAACATTTGACGAATTTGTTGCCTATAGAAACGGCGATTTAAGAAACTGTGATTTGTCGGGCGCAATATTTTTAAATGTTGATTTTTCAAATTTTATTATTGACATCAAAACAACAAAACTTCCTCCCAATAAAAATATGAATTTGGATTATAAAATACAAAAAAACTATGCGGATGGAAGTTTTTATGTCAACCAGCTTTGGTATGACTCAAATAACAATGTTATTAAAAAGAATAGTCATCGCTTCGACTATTTCTTTGATTTTCTTGCATTCCTAAAAGGAGACTTGTCATATGCCAATTTACTTCTATGTGATGGGCTAAAAAACATCGCAAAGGCAAAAAACATTAATTGGGAAAATGCTCAAATTCCAAGTAATTTATGTGAAAAATTCAACATAGCATATGTTACATGTCATTATAATAAAAACCTAATTCAATCATTTGAAGGAATATCAAAAAATGAAGAAACCACCCTACAGTCATTGCAAACATCACGAGAGCCTTTCAGTTATAAAGATGCTTTAACGTATGAATCGTATATTAAAGGAAAGCACTACTTTGATACCGATCAGAGAATTCATTATATTTCCGATCTACACTTAATGCACAAAATTAAAAACTTCGGGTGCAAATCAAACGACGATATCATATTAGTCGTTAAGCAAATAATTGTGACCCTAGTGAGAGAAAGTGGTAACCTATTGCTCATCGGTGGAGATGTATCATCTGAATTTTCAATTTTTGAATTATTTGTAAGAATTCTGAGAAAATCATTAGATGATTGTTACGAT
>CAKSGP010000321.1 GCA_934454745.1 uncultured Clostridia bacterium | reverse complement strand
GGATATCACCGCTTTTCAGATCATATATATTTCCCTCAACATAATATTTTGCATTACCTGAAATAAAGCAATAAATTTCGTAAAAATCATGAGTATGCATATGAAAATCATCCAAAGAAGGATTTTCAGTAAGCGTTCTAAATGCATCAAGATAAATACTATTCATCATCTTCACCCTCTCTGACTGCTTTAACACCCAATATTATATCATATAATGCGTATATTTGCAATATATTTTTGATTTTATTTGTAATTGATTTATAATATTTTATTATATATAATAAGCATATCGATAAATTTATAGGAGGATCAAAATGAAAAACATAGGTATTTATGCATTTGCTGATGAGGCAAGTCCGATGATTGACGGACAGATAGCGGCCATGATGAGAAATGAATTGAACGGTCTTGAGATACGCAACGTTGATGGAATAAACGTATCTGAAATATCGCTTGAAAAAGCGAAAGAAGTAAAGAAAAAACTTGATGAAAGCGGTCTTTCTGTATGGTCTGTGGGTTCACCCATCGGTAAAACCGACATAGACGGTGATTTTAACAAGGATATTGAAAGCTTTAAGCATACACTTGAAGTTGCACACATTTTAAATGCTGAAAATATGCGTATTTTCTCATTCTATATTCCTGAGGGCAAGAACCCGTCAGATTATAAAAATGAGGTTATAGACAGACTTGGTAAGTTTGCAGAAATTGCTGACGGAACAGGTGTAACACTATGCCACGAGAACGAAAAGGGTATATACGGCGATATTGCCAAGCGTTGTCTTGATATACATAAGGCGTTACCACAGATACCTGGTGTATTCGATCCTGCAAACTTTGTGCAGTGCGGTGTTGACACTCTTAAGGCTTGGGATATGCTTGAGGAGTATATAAAGTATATGCACATTAAAGACTCTATGCCCAACGGCAGTGTAGTACCATCAGGCTTCGGTGCAGGCAATGTAAAGGAAATAGTACATAAATATATAAATAAAGGCGGTTCGGTATTTACAATAGAGCCGCATCTGGCAGTATTTGACGGACTTAGTGACCTTGAACGCGAAGGCGAAAAGAGCAATATCAGTAAGTTTGTTTATAAAACAAATGACGAATCCTTTGATGCGGCTTGCAATGCTTTTAAAGATATTTTAGTAGGAGTATAATAAAATGGAAATAGGAGCTCAGTTTTTTACAATAAGAGATTATTGCAAAAATCTTGATGATTTTGGAGAAAGTCTGAAGAAGGTTGCCGAAATTGGCTATAAGTATGTTCAGATTTCGGGAACATGTGACTACACAGCAGAATGGCTTGACGAAAAGCTTAAAGAGGACGGACTTAAATGCGTTCTCACTCATACGTCATCAGATAAGCTTACATCAAATGCCGAGGGGGTGTGTTATGAGCATACGATATTCGGTTGTGACTATGTGGGACTCGGATATTACAATTTTGCCGAAAACACAATAGATGATTTTTATGCACAATATGCCGATACCATAAGAACTGTTGCGGCAAACGGCAAATATTTTATGTATCATAATCACGACTGGGAGTTTGAAAAGCGTGACGGCAAGCTTATTCTTGAGCAATTAGCAGAACGCTTTTCACCTGATGAATTAGGATTTACCCTTGACACATTCTGGGTTCAGGCAGGTGGTGGAGATCCGGGATACTGGCTTGAAAAGCTTTCAGGGAGAGTTCCATGTATTCATCTTAAGGATTATGCTTACGGACGGAAAATGGCTGTTATCGGAGAGGGAAATATAAATTTTGACCGTGTATTTGAAAAAGCGGAGGCAGCAGGAACAAAATATATGCTCGTAGAGCAGGACAAATGTTACGGGGAAAACCCGTTTGACTGCTTAAAGCGTAGCTATGAATATTTAAAGACAATGGGATTTTAAGAAAGGAAAACAATTATGGATAAACTAAAACTTGGAATAATAGGATTTGGAAATATGGGTTCATCCCACGCTGACAATATAGTAAGCGGTAAATGCCCTGATATTGTACTTACAGCAGTAGCTGATATTAACCCTGACCGTATCAAGTGGGGTAAAGAAAACATTAACGGGGAAATAACATATTTTGATGATGCGATAAAAATGCTTGACAGCGGTCTGATTAATGCCTGCATTATTTCAGTACCCCATTATGACCATCCGAAATATGCAATGGAATGTATGAAACGCGGTATTCACGTTATGGTTGAAAAGCCTGCAGGTGTTTACACAAAACAGGTGCGTGAAATGAACGAGGAGTCTGATAAGCATCCTGAGGTTGTATTCGG
>CAKSGP010000320.1 GCA_934454745.1 uncultured Clostridia bacterium | reverse complement strand
GGCTTACAAAGGTCAAATCCCTGGCGTAAGAAAAGCTAGTTGGTAAAAAATATATACTATTAATTTAGTATTGACAGATAGAATGAGAACTCGTTTTTCCGTTTCGGAAAGATGGAAGGAGGTAAAATAATGCAAATAACTGACCCAATCGCAGATATGCTTACTCGTATCAGAAACGCTAATTCAGCTAAACACGAAACTGTTGATATTCCTGCTTCAAACATGAAGAAGGCTATCGCTGAAATCCTTAACGAGGAAGGCTATATCAAAAATTATCAAGTTATTGAAGATGACAAGCAAGGCGTAATCAGAATTGCTTTGAAATATGGTCCTAGCAAGGAAAAAGTTATCAGTGGTTTAAAGAGAGTTTCAAAACCTGGTCTTAGAATCTATGCCGGAGCTGAAGAGCTTCCAAGAGTACTAAAAGGCTTGGGTATTGCTATTATCTCAACATCAAAAGGTATCATGACTGATAAGAAAGCTAGAAAAGAAAATATTGGCGGAGAAGTTTTAGCATTTGTTTGGTAAGACTTGACGTACAATTTAAGGAGGTGTCTATACAATGTCAAGAATCGGAAGATTACCTATCACAATACCTGCCGGTGTTGATGTTAAAATCGGTAATGACAATGAAGTGACTGTTAAAGGCCCTAAGGGTACTCTAAGCCGTAAACTTCATTCTGATATGATTATAAAAATGGACGGCGGCGTTTTGACTGTTGAACGTCCGTCAGAAGATAAAACACACAAAGCATTGCATGGATTGACACGTACATTGATTAACAATATGGTTATTGGTGTTACTGATGGTTTCAGTAAAACTCTTGAAATCAACGGTGTCGGTTACAGAGCTCAAATGCAAGGTAAAAAATTGGTTCTAACTCTTGGTTACTCACATCCGGTAGAGTATGAAGCAATGGAAGGTATCACTTTGGAAGTTCCTGCTCCTAACCAAATCGTTGTTAAGGGTGCTAATAAGGAAAATGTAGGTGCTACTGCTGCTAAAATCAGAGAATTCAGAATGCCTGAACCGTATAAGGGCAAGGGTATTAAGTACGCTGACGAGGTTATCAGACGCAAGGAAGGTAAAGCAGGCGGTAAGAAGAAATAAGAAAGGAGTGTTCTAAATGGTTAAAAAAGTTGGTAGTAATGTTGCTAGACTTAGAAGACATCAACGTGTAAGAAAGAACATCTCCGGCACATCGGAGAGACCTCGTTTGAACGTTTTCAGAAGTTTGAGCAATATCTATGCTCAAATCATTGACGATACTAAGGGTGTAACTCTTGTATCAGCTTCATCTTTAGATAAAGATTTCAACGGCGAATTGGGCGGTAACTGCGAAGCAGCTAAGGCTGTCGGCGAATTAATCGCAAAACGTGCTGTTGAAAAAGGTATTAAGCAAGTAGTATTCGACAGAGGCGGATACGTTTACCACGGTAGAGTAGCTGCTCTTGCAGAAGGTGCAAGAGAAGGCGGCTTGGAATTCTAAAGAAGAAGGAGGTAGTATTAGTGGCTGAAAGAATAGATGCAACAACTCTTGACCTTCAAGAGAACGTTGTAACAATAAATCGTGTTGCCAAGGTTGTTAAGGGTGGTAGAACTTTTAGATTCAGCGCTCTTGTAGTCGTTGGTGACGGTGCAGGTCATGTTGGCTGCGGTATGGGTAAAGCAGCTGAAATCCCTGACGCTATCAGAAAAGGTATTGAAGATGCTAAGAAGAACTTAATCACAGTTCCTATGGTTGGCACAACAATCCCTCATGAAATCATCGGTGAATTCGGTGCGGGCAGAGTCCTTCTATAACCTGCCAGCAAAGGTACCGGTGTTATCGCAGGCGGTGCGGCTCGTGCTGTATTGGAACTTGCGGGTATTAAGGATATAAGAACAAAATGTTTGCGTTCTAACAATAAGAAAAATGTAGTAAGTGCTACAATCGCAGGATTAGCTAGTTTAAAGCAAGCCGAAGGCGTAGCTAAACTCCGCGGTAAGACCGTAGAACAAATTCGCGGCTAAGGAGGGCATTTAGATGGCTGAACTTACAGTTAAATTAGTAAAAAGCACAATCGGCTGCAAAAAAGACCAAATTGCAACTGTTGAAGCTTTGGGACTAAAAAAGATTAGAAGTGTTGTTGTTCACAATGACACTCCTCAAATCAGAGGTATGATTAAGAAAGTTTCTCATCTTGTTGAAGTTGAAGAAAACTAATTTTATATATTCAGAAGGAGGTGTAGCATAATGAGACTTGACGAACTACAACCGGCAGAAGGTTCTAAGTTTACTCGCAAGAGA
>CAKSGP010000319.1 GCA_934454745.1 uncultured Clostridia bacterium | reverse complement strand
CCTGTTCTCGCGGGGGAGAAACCATCTCAAACGCCGAAGTTTTCTCCCCCGCCTCCTCCACTTCCTTGGCTGGCGCCGCTAGTCCCATAGTAAAAGTTTTTTGCACAATAAAATATCTATTGAGATATAATATAAAAACCGATATGTAAAGCCGCTGTCAAAATATAATTATTGATATAACTAAAAGTCATTGAAATACATATTACAGCGGTTAAAGTATGGGTAAAATGTCAATAATGATATAAGGCTGGTTATATCAATTAACGTAAAAAGGGAGCCCGAAGGCTCCCGAAAATTATTCAGTTGTGGGAATTAGCTGTTACTTCAACTTTGAGTGTTATTAGTTTGTTGTGTTGGTGTAACTTCAACAACTACTACATTTTTTGAAAAGTCTGTAACAGCTTTTATTGTTACACCATCAGCTAATTTAAATTCCTTTTTATTACTATTATTAGTTTCAGTTATATATGCAAGATTTGAACCGGGAAGCAGTTTATGTACATCTGCAGCTTCTTCTGTCTTTGAATAAACGACAATGGTTTTATCGTCAGCTTTTGCAGGAAGTGTTGCGGGTGTATCGAAGTCAATTTTGCCACCATCATATTTATATACTTTTTGGTCTATGCAGAAATAATAAGTTGCATCTGCTTTAAGCTCGCCATTAAGGTTTACAATTAAAGATTTAAGTGCATTTTCTGTTTGCTGAACTCTTGAAGATTCATTAGCTTTATCAATAACTCCCGAGAATGTCGGAATAAGTACTGCTGCAAGAATACCTATAACAGCTATAACAATTACAAGCTCTACGATAGTAAAGCCTTTTTTGTTGTTGAGTTTTTTCATGTTATTACCTTCTCTTTGGATTTAGTATTATTCGCTGGTTTTGACGAAAACATATGTTGTTTTATTTCCGTCTGTAGTAACATCTGCTACTTTAATTTTGTCCTTATATAAAATTCCCTCAGTAAGGCTATCAAATGCATTACCGCCGTTAGCGCCGATGTAATCGATAACATTAGAATCAACATTTGAGTTTGCAGTGTATCCGTTTACGGTACAACTATCAATTACAACCGTGTATTCAGCTTTTGTGTTTGCATCTGCACAACCGATAATCGATCCGGATACGTTAATTTTTCCTTTAACGCTTGTACCTTCTGTACCTAACTTTGAATAACCTGCAAATTCAACTTTAAGATTTGAAACTGTGCAGTTCTTTATGGTAAGTGTAGTTGCTGTTTCATATTCTTTACCCGCAAATGCAAATATACCGCCGGCATATGTATACCAACCTGTTGTGTCATTTGCAGATTTCCAAATTTTCATAGTAAGGTTTTCTACCGAGCAGTTTTCAATGTTACCGCCAATTGCAAAACCAACTATACCACCGACACGGTTATACTGCTGAATTGTACCTGTGACCGTACAGTTCTTCACTGTACCACCGTTAAGGAAACCTACTACACCGCCATAATATGTATATTTGTTTCCGGGGTCGTTAGGAGCTACCTGTTGATCATACTCAATCGTAATGTTTTCGACAAGTCCGCCTTCGCCAAGATAGTTTATAAATGCTGTACCGACTTTTTGTTTATGTATGTCTTCTTTTTTTTCAACATAATCGGCAAGAAGATATCCTTCGCCGTTGCCTTTTACATCGTGTACGGCATCAAGGTTTTTAACAACTATTGTTGTTCCGCTATCTGCACCGACGATTTTACCTTTAAGTTCGTTGATTCGTCCATATGATTTAACGTCAAGCTCGATTTTTTTGTTTTCGGCTGTTTCAGGAAGCTTGATCTCGCATCCGTCAAGCTTTGCACCGGATGTTGAGCAATAAGCTACAACTTCTTGGAATGTCAAACCGCCTGCAGAAACATCAGAATCGGAAGATTCTAAATCTGTGATGGAAATAACTCCGTTAGTGGCATTTTTTATTGCGTTTGATACTTTCTCGGAAATTGCTTCGTCATACTTTGAAAGGTTGAACCAGTTGTTAAAATATTTACCGAATGCGTTTGTCGCATCAGCATTGTCGGTAGGATAAGCAAGTGAATAATCACTTACTTTTGTGCCATTAACTTCAGTTGGTGTTTCAAGGTCTATAAGACCGATAATGTTAAGATCCTGCGACCAGAAAAATGCGTGTCCCGCAGTAACCGGTTTCAGATAATCTCCGGCATATCCGGCAGCTACAAGAACTTCTCTTGCTTTTGTAAGGTTTGCGGGCTTGCCGTTTTTAGCTTCGTCAGCCGCGAGTGCAATATTCATCTGTCTTACAGCCTGTTTGTCAGA
>CAKSGP010000318.1 GCA_934454745.1 uncultured Clostridia bacterium | reverse complement strand
GCTGCCGCTTGTGCCAAAAGTACGATTGAGCCTTGTAAAAACAGCACCGAAAAGGCGGCAAGGATTACGCCCCAGCCAAGGGTTGATGCTAACACTATTGATGATATTAAATCAAGAATTGCTTTTGTAAACTGCATTTCGTGGTTTTGTGAAAGTCCCGATTGGAGTGCTCCCACAATCGTCATTGCCCCTACACAGAAAAGAAGCGTCGCACTTATAAAGCCTTGTGCGATAGGTGTATTGCTGTCGCTACGCTTGAATTTATTTTCAATGCTGTTTCCGAGCCTTTGGATATGACCGTCAAGGTTTAAGATTGTACCGATAACTCCGCCGACTACCATTGAAAGTACGAGAACAAGCGTATTTTCCCCGGCACTCATTCCGTCAATTCCGATATATAAAACTGCAAGTGCTGTTGCGGTAGTCATAGCTTTTGAAATTTTTTCAGGAAGTCCCTTTTTTATAAGCAGACCTATAAGCGTTCCGATTATAACCGTTGCTACGTTTGCAAACACTCCTATCATTTGTATCTCTCCTATAATTATTTTATGTTAAGTGCCGCATGGAGTGCGGTTGCGGATGCTTTAACATATCTTTCAAGCATCTTTTTTGCTATCATAATTTCGTCCGATGCCAATGCAAGAAGCTGAGGAGTATAGCTTGTTGCAAGCAGATTGATTTTGTCAGCCTTATCCGTGTTTATGATTTTATCCGGTCTGCCGGTGGCAGTTACTATTGCATCACGGAGATATAAAAGCATCATATCGTAAATTTCAGATGCGTTGTCCTTATGTGAATCAATATAGTCAGACACCTCAAATGCGTGAGATTTGTTTTTTGATAAAAGCCTTGGCAATAGGTTAATCACTTCCTCACGTAAAACATCAAAATCCTCACGTTCTATAATTTTATCAACACTGCCGGGAATACCCATACTGTATCCTACAAGGAAATCTACACGCGGCTCGTATGGATATTTTGATGTAATGTATTTGCGTATGTCACTGTCTGATAAAGGTGTAAAGGTGATTGTAACAGCACGTGACCGTACTGTTTCAAGCAAAATTTCCGAGTTTGAGCAGACAAATATAAATACCGCATACTGCGGGGGCTCTTCTATAATTTTCAAAAATGCGTTCTGTGCCTGTGCCGTCAGGATATCGCCCTCATTTATTATAAAAACCTTATGTTGTTTGTAAAATGGCTTTACAAGACTTTCCGTAATCATATCACGAATGGGGTCAACGCCGATTGTTGCTCTGTCTTTTTCAGGATTTACATAAATAATATCGGGATGCGAGCCTGCCTGTGCCTCTTTGCAGGCAGAGCAATCACAGCAAGGAGCAGATGCCGGATTACTGCATACTAAAGCCTTCGCAAACAAAAGTGCCGCTTCGTGCTTTTTAAGCCCCGATGCACCTTCAAAAATATATGTGTTTGCATTCTCGCCCTTTCGCACGCTGTTAATAAGCGTATCCATAAGCTTTTCGTGAAACACACTGTATCCGTACATCATAATCACCTCTCTCGTATATTATACAATATTTCTTTTGGAAAATCAATGTTCTGTTAATAAGAAAATTGAAGATTTAATAGAAAATATTGACAAATCCTATTGCAATATAAGAAAAACTGTGTTACAATAAATGTATAGAATTATACAGGAGGAAACCTAAAATGATAAAAAAAGAACAGGTTTTAAATCAGCTTACCGACTGCGGTCTTGTTGCTGTTGTACGTGCAAACAGTGCAGAGGAAGCAATCAAAATTAGTGATGCTTGCTTAGAGGGTGGATGTACAGGAATTGAGCTTACTTTTACAGTTCCAGGTGCTGACAAGGTAATTGCGGCATTGGCTGAAAAATACAAGAACGGCGAAATGATGCTTGGTGCAGGTACTGTACTTGATCCCGAAACTGCAAGACTTGCAATTTTAGCAGGTGCAAACTTTGTTGTATCACCATCATTCAATCTTGAAACTGCAAAGCTTTGTAATCGTTACAGAGTGCCGTATATGCCCGGCTGTGCTACAATAACGGAGGTTATTACAGCTATGGAGGCAGGTGCTGATATTATTAAGATATTCCCGGCTGACCTTTACGGACCTAAGATTATTAAGGACATAAAAGGACCACTTCCCCAGGCACAGATGATGCCTACCGGCGGAGTTGATGCTGATAACGTAGGCGAATGGATAAAGGCAGGCGTTGTTGCAGTGGGTGCCGGCTCATCACTTACAAAGGGTGCAAAGACAGGCGATTACGCAGCCATCACAGAAACAGCAAAGAAGTTTATTGCAAATATT
>CAKSGP010000317.1 GCA_934454745.1 uncultured Clostridia bacterium | reverse complement strand
TTTAAAAGTTGTTTTCACGAGTTGAGTACTGTTAATTTTTCCTATTTTGTAAGAAATAATTTTTCTTGCATACAAATCGATAATGGCGCAGATATAGTATTGTTTATTGTTGCACTTAAAATATGTAACATTGCTTACCCATACCTGATCGGGCGTAGTTGTATTAAATTCTTGGTTGAGATAATTTTTGTGTCGTCGAGCATTGTCGTTATAATATTTTTTTGCGTCTTGTCGAATGCTTACAAGTCCCATATCGCTCATTAATTGTCGAACCATATTTACTGATGATTTTATATCACGACGACGTAGAACCGCAGTGATTTTTGCCGCTCCGAATATTTGATTGCTTTCATCGTATATTTCTTGTATTTGCTCGCGTAACGTTTCTCTGCGTTTTGCGTACCAAGTATTATCTCTTTTGTTGCGGAGAATATGGTTGTAATAAGTTCCTCTCGGAATATCTAACGCCTCGCAGAGCATATGAACGCTGTAATCATCTGATATGCTTTCTGCCGCGTACAGTTTGTCTTTCAACGGCGAATTCGGCAGAATGTTTGCTTTTTTAATAATTTCGATAATACCCTCAAGTCGAGCTATTTTTGCTTCAAGCAACTTGAAGTTGCGTAAAGTTAAAATTTTGTGGTCGGATTGTTTTTGTTTATCCTGATCTTCGGACAGCCACTTATAAAAAGTGCTTTTGGAAATCCCGATATCTTTGATGATTGTGAGCGGTGATTCTCTGTCTTTAACATATCTTTTGATTGCGTTTTGTTTTTCTTCCAACGAATGTCTTTTGTTCATAATGTTACTCCTTTACCGTTTTATTCGGTAAAAGCATTATACCGCAATTTCAAGATAGTTAAAAAAATAAAGAGCAAACTTTAATTATTGTTTTGGTTTGTTTTGTAGAGTTTAGTACTTTAAAGCGTATTGACAAAATGACTAAAAAATGATAAAATACATTAGAAGTTAATTCAATTATTCTAACGCAAATCAAAGAATAATTAAGTATAGATAAAGGGAAAAAAGTATGCTTTTACAGAAAAAAGAAATAATTGAAAGCCATATAAAGACACATACAGAGCGTTCGGCTGATGATCTTGCTGCCGTTTCTACAGTCGAATACTTTTTAAGAACAGGCGGAAGAATAATTACAAATTTTTCAAAAAATGACAAATGGCCCAATATCGATGGCACTTTTGAATTTGTTTCGAATCCGGAATTTGATAGACGGCCGAGGCATAATTTTTTTGTCCAAATTAAGGGTACAAATAATTATAGCGAAAGCGATAGTGCAATAAAATATTCTTTAAAGAGTTTAGCGTTCCCTGCGTTCATTGCTTCAGATAAAACATTGGATCCTGGTATCCTTTTTGTTGTTCTTAACCCAAACGATAGGGGTAAAGAAAGACTGTTTTTTAAGTATATGTCTGTGGAGTTTATTAATAGTATAAACTTTGAACATGATAGTGCAACCATTAACTTCACTGCAGAAGAAGAAATATTGAATACAGATGAAAGTTTAATGCAGTTTTGTGTGAAATTAGAAACTATAGTTTTGCAACACTCATTTGTAAATAAACTGAGTGAGAAAGAGCTTAATAGAGATGACATTGAAAAGATTATTATAGCGTGCGACAAACATATTACATCAAAAATTGAACTAATTGAAAGTGATGGATTATCCAGAGCCGAGGTGTCTAATTTAATATTGCCGCGGTTATACGATTTGTGTCGTGCAACATTGTTGATGAACTCTTTAAAACTTGGGAATATTAAGACAAATTTGCAGTTGGCGTGGGAACAAGCACAGTTAAATATCGAAACAAAATATCTTTCAGTATTTATGAAAGGTTTAAAATATATTGAAGATAAAGAGGCCGACGAAGATCAATCGGATCGCCTTATGCTTAAATATTATGACTTCTTATGGCAAATCAGAGATTTTTTACGAAATAATTATAATATTAATATACTTCACAATTTGGAAAAGTTTCCGTTAAATTTTGATAAACAAGATGAACAATATTATAAAAGCGTTGCCCATGTTTTTAATAGCGTGAAAGCAACAACGAAAGAGCTTGGCGAATCTCGCTTCTATATTCAAAAGAAAACGCCGTTTTTTATCGGAGAGGAAAGATATTATGAAGTTACTCTGCAACTAGCGGGTATTTATGCAACGAAATATAATAGAATTACAGCCTATACTAAAGAAAATATATCTACCGGATATTCGATAAAAATACACTATGAAAACTGCGGAATAAAACTTTTTGGTATTGATTCGAATATAAAAATAATAACT
>CAKSGP010000316.1 GCA_934454745.1 uncultured Clostridia bacterium | reverse complement strand
CCTCCAAACGCTTCATGTGTGTCTATTCTCCAAATTGCAAGTTTGCCCATATTTATCTTTACATCATCCGAAAATCCAAACATCAGGCATGTTACTTCCCCATCACTAAATCTTGTAACATCGTTGAATTTCGTGTTATCCAATAATATATTTTCTTTAGTTAACATATCATTGATTCCGTCTATCCACTCCTGTACATCGCCGCCGCAGCCTTGTAAGATTATACCTTCTTTATCGCTCATTTTTCTTAAATCTTCTTTTTGAATATCATTTACACTCATCGTTTTTCTCCTTTCACATCTGCATTCCCATATTCTGATCATCCGCCATTCTGTTTTCGAAATCGTCTTGATTTTCCATGAAGTAATCATCACTTCCATTCCAGAATGATACGCAGATATATCCATCGTCTATCTTGATTTCCCTTTGTTCAAAACCTTCGCCGAATCCATCGGCAGCCTGACCTATCAGTTCATCAACCCAAGCCTTTTCTTCTTCGGGAGTGAATTTTTCTGTCAGATGTGTATGGATTACTCCATATAGAGTTCCGTTGACTTCCTTGACATCCCATATTGCTGATACAAGCTTATCTTTTGCTGTTTCACTTCCGTCAAAGTAAAATGCCATATCGTTTAAGTCTTCATTCTGCTCTGCCATAAGCCTTTCTCTTATTGTCTCTTCATTTGACAGTGCATACCCATTATCAACCTCGAAGTAATCGTCACAGTCATCATCCATCATTTGAATGGTAAGCGGACAATAGTAGTCTACCGTTACATTTATCAGCTCGCTTGTTCTTTTATTAAGTTCATCCATCAACTCTTCCGGTGATGCAAACTGTTCATGCAGAATATCTCCTTCCATACCTTCGAGTATGGAAAGGCGTGCATTTTCAAGTTTATATACACAAGTGTTTATATCATCCAAGCTATAATCCTCATTAAATAGCTTTATGATACTGTTTCCAAAGTCCGAATCCGAACTCAGCTTCACTTTATAAACTGAATCATCTGCATCAGTAAGCTTTATGTTTTCAGGCTTTTCTCTGATGCCGGTATCCCATATCTTTTGGTGTAAGATATAACGGTCAGTCGGCAGTTCTATAACTACCGACTCATTTCCATTCTGAATATTTACATTTACCATCTTCCTGTCTCCTTTTCTTTAATCCATAGAGCCGACCATTTTGTTGATATCGCCTGTTGACTGACCTGTCTTTGTTTGGGTATTGCTGCCCTGTTCAACATATCCGAATCCGTCAATATATACCTTTGAACCGCCGCCTGATGTATTTTGGCTTACCTGCTGTTTCGGCTTTTCCTCGATCACTGTCTGCTCCTTTGTATATGTCGGAGGTGCATCGGGATTTGTGTAGCTTCCGCTTGATTTCGGCTTTTCTGTCGGTGCTTCAGGCTTTTTCTCGGGAGGTGCGTTTTTCTGTACCTCTGCTACTACCTCATTACCCGATTCATCCACGATTGTTTCATATACTTTGGGAACTTCGATATTCTCATTGATTTTGACCACGACTTCCTGCTCTTCACTTTCTTCGCCGACTTCTGTGGCTATCTGTGTAGTATGCGGCTGACTTGTAAAGTACCACACACCGCCTGCACATACAAGTGCGATGGTCGCTGCTGTGCCGATTATGATTTTAGCTTTCCTTTTCATAGTTTTTTTCTCCTTTCAGTATCCATTTGCCTTACATCGTCATGTCCATAGTTTCATCACAGGACTGTTCATCAAGTATTTTTTGCTTTGCCAATTCAAGGCCTCTCTTTAGTGCCGGATTGGTTGCAATGTCTTTCGGAGTGTACCCAAGTGCGTCGAGTGTATATTCATCATCCATTGTGTAACCGTATTCATGATTACACAGTTCCGAATAGAACATATCAAGTATAAACCCTTCGCCTGTGGTATCTTCTGCAATTGCATTGCTAAGTTCCTCTGTAGTAGCCTTTTGCCATGCTTTGATTTTAGGTGCATCTGTTTTTAAGTAGTATCCACCTGCACTCGACAGGCTGTAAAGCTTGTCTGTCTGATTTTCCTTTAAACCGAACTCCTGCATCATCTTTTTAAATTGGTCATTGCCATATGCAAACTTGATGGGTAGCTTGTTGAACTCCTCTTGTTGCCTGTATCGCATTTCATCATATTTGTTCACTGCTCCACTCCCTTTCATAAAGTACCTTTCGGCTATAGTTTTTGTTTTAGAATAAGCATAACTGTCCGTTTTCTAATTCCCTAATGTTTAGTGATTCTTCTATCGGTGGTTGAATTGTTTGCTCTGCTACTTTAATCTTCTGTGCATTTGCA
>CAKSGP010000315.1 GCA_934454745.1 uncultured Clostridia bacterium | reverse complement strand
AGGAGAATTTTAATGGATAGACAAGAATTGATTTCAGTTATCGTGCCGGTGTACAATGTGGAGAAATACCTTAGAAGATGTATAGACAGTATAATAAACCAAACCTATAAAAACCTTGAAATAATCCTGGTAGATGACGGTTCTCCTGATAGTAGCGGTGCGATCTGTGACGAATACGCAAAAAAAGACAGTAGAATAAAAGTTATACATAAAGAAAACAGCGGGTTATCGGGTGCACGCAATGCCGGAATAGATGCGGCAACAGGGGAATATATAAGTTTTATAGACAGTGACGATTATGTTAATAAGGATTTCTGTATGATATTGTATAAAAATATTAAAGCAGATAATTCTGACATTTGTATATGCGGATTTGAACATGTTACCGAACCAGGTTCTTTTATTGAAAAGAATGCTAAAGAAACCATAAGCACAAAACAAAAATTAAGAGGAAAGCAAATAATTTCGGATTATATGATGAAAGTAAGATATGAAAATATGGACGGATATTGGGCAATAGCGTGTAATAAATTATACAAAGCTAACCTTTTTTCAAATATAAGATATCCCATCGGCAGATTACATGAGGACGAGTTTGTTATTCACAATTTGCTAGACAATACGGATTTTGTAAGTGTCTTGTCAGATAAACTCTATTATTATACGCAGAGACCTGATAGCATAATGGGGAAAAAAAGTTCATTTAAACATATTGATAAGGCTAAAGCGTTGATTGAAAGAGCAGACTTTTTAAAAAGAAGAGGCTATGCGGATGATGTGATATATCGTTCATTGATGGGCGGGATTAATTCGGCTGTTAACATTTATGGTAAATGCGGTGCAAGTCCGGAGCGATCAATGATATATCGGGAAATGGTAAGAGAGTATCGAAGATGTGTAAGAGAATTCAGACTCACTGATTTGTCTTGGAAAAAGAAACTTCGTATGTACATAGTTTATGCAGTACCGTATATGGCAGAGACGATATATAATAAAATTAAAAGGAATAAATAAAGATGGTCATCTCATATCAATTATAATTCCTGTTTACAATGTGGAAAAACATCTTTGCAGGTGCATAGACGGCATAATAAACCAAACATATACAACCCTTGAAATAATTATGAAGAATATGTGATGGATTATCTTAAAAGACATATTAGCATTATATTTAAAGAAATCACTGGGGTTGGAAAATGAAGCTTGAACGAGACGATGCCATTAAAAAATTTTTGAGGTGAATATGCTGTGGAAGTGTTATCTGATGTAATTAAACATGTGCTTACGGTTGTTTATAAATATTGCGGGGTTTCGGCTATAATTGCCGTTCTTGCGATGTTTGTATATCTTTATATAATCAGGATAGGCTTTAAAAATACGGTAATGCTATGGATTGCTAATTTTAAGCAAAAAAAGGAATTCAGAAGGGTTTGTATTCTGATATTCTATATTTCAATCTTGCTGTGCCGAACTGTATTATGCCGTGAGATTGGTGCAGATACACTCGGCAGGCTTATGGACGGCTGGACACTGCACGATAAAAACGGAGAACTCTACACAGAAGGCATTGAGAATTTCCTGCTGTTTATCCCTGTATCCGGCTTGCTTGTCTGGGCACTTAAGGACAGAATGTTCAGGACTAATCCTATTACCTTATGGGGAATGCTGAAGGGCTCGTTTATAATTTCTTTTGCCATATCTCTGTCAATAGAGTTATGTCAGTTATTTCTTAAAATCGGCAGTTTTCAGTTGTCAGACATCGCATATAATACCCTTGGCGGAATTGCCGGTGGGATGATATATTATATACTGAACAGTTTAAAAGTGAAAAAGCATAACAATATAAAATGTGATAATAGAAAGGATGAGGGGTAATTTCTGCTCACTTTATCACCGATACTATACAGAACGGTATCAGAATAAATAGCAGGCGGTTTTTCTATACTCAAACATTTGGTGTACGGCGGACCCAACGGCGAACTGGGCGCATCATTACGTTATCTTTCTCAACGCTACACAATGCCCGACGAGGTAACTAAAGGGTTGTTGACAGATATTGGTATGTCGTGCCTGAAATGCTCCCACACAAGTCAGACTGTTCCAGTGCGGAATTCAGTACCACACTCCACTTGTGTGGGAGCAAATTTAAATAAACATCAATTCTCTCCCTGCTATGTACTACTATTTTTTCGACCAGATTTTTATAGAATACTTCGTCCCTTTCCGTTGCGTATAAAATTTTCTTTATATACTCGCATACATCTTTAACAGCTGCATCTGCATCATATTCATAAGTGTTGTTTTTTGCACCGTTAAGC
>CAKSGP010000314.1 GCA_934454745.1 uncultured Clostridia bacterium | reverse complement strand
AAGATACATTTATTATAGGAAGAATTGGAAGTAATGTAAAGAATGAATGCCGGACTTTGCAGAAAAAAGAGTTTTTTTTATTGCTTGCGAACTCACTTATTCTTACCTCCGTTTCTTGAATTTAATGCCCTGCCGATTATTAGTCTTGTTGCAAACATAATTATGAACAATACTACCGAAAGCGCAGAAGCATACCCCATTTCAAACTTTACCGTACCCACATCCTGCATATATTGAACCAACATATCCGCAGAATACTCAACGCTGGGGTAGCCTGCCAATGCGGCTGATATTGATCCGGCAGAAAAGCTGCTTTGTATTTGCATAACTGCACTGAACAAAAGCATACTTCCCATTGATGGAAGAGTTATGTACCAAAGTTCTTGCCAACGATTTTTTATACCGTCTATGGCTCCTGCCTCAAATAATTCAGCGTTAATATTCTGAAGACCGGCAACATTAGCCAAAAAGGAAATGCCCATATTTTGCCACAGTTGTACAACAATTACTATTGTCATTACATATCTTGCATCCTGCAACCACAATATAGGCTCAGAAATAAGTCCTGTTGAAATAAGTATATTATTAATATAACCATAGGAATCCGAAGAAAACATTACCTGCCATATATAATATGGGTTAGCCACAAGTGTAGGTGCATAGAACAAAAACATAAGCAATGTGCGCACACGCGGACTGAATTCATTTACAAACCAAGCAAGTACAAAAGAAATTATAAAACCCAACGGTCCTGTTATAATTGCAAACAGCACCGTATTTTTTATTACAATCTTAAATATTTCATCATCAAGCATCATTCGTTCATAATTGCCGAAGCTAATAAATTTCAAAGGTGAAATTAAATCAAAATTGAAAAAGCTTAAAACAAAAGAGCAAATAATAGGAAGAACAACAAAGAGTATAAAAAGGCTTAAAAAAGGAAAAAGCATTAAATATACAGGAAGTCTGTTCTTAATATGGTATTCATTCAATTCGCTTTTTTTAATTTTATTATGAGCCATATACTTCTTCCTTCCGTTATTGATATTCGGCAATTTTTCTTTGTATCTCGTTATTGGCCGACTTTGACCATTTAACCATAGCATCATTAGGAGTACTTTTACCGTTTACAACCTCTAAAAACGCCTGATCCAAAGAGCGGGCTAAATGATAGCTTCCCGGCAATTCGGGAATTTCAACAACCTTTTCCCATTGCTTAAATAGTATCTCCCTGTCTCCCGCGTTCCAGGAATAATTGCCCAAAGCCTCAACGGTCGAGGTTGCAATTCTCGCAGTAGGACCTAATATTGATTCCAAATTCTGTGAATATCTTGTTTGAATTTCCGCAGAAGTCCACCACTTTAGAAATTCCCAGGCTTCAGCCTTGTTATCTGATTTATTAAGTATACAGCAACCACTTCCTGAGCCGCACTGTGAAATATTGATTGTCCCGTCCTCCTGAACTGTACCGGGTATAGGAGCAATTCCCCATTTACCGTCAATCTCAGTAGCCGCCGCTTTAAGTGTGTTATACTGAGTATAGGACGCGATTCCCAGCGGAGTAACACCCAAACGGAATCTGTTATAGAAATCGGCTGTTACAGGGATTTTATAATCCGTATAGAATTTTGTATACCCTTCAAACACATTAATTGCATCCTTTTCTCCAAGTAAATTTGCATTTCGGCTTGAATTATAAACCTGAAGATTGTTTTGTGTTAAAAGTGTTGCAAAAAGATTGAGCTGTCCTATACTACCGGTAATACCGGTAGGCTTTACATACGGAAAATATGCATTCATATTATTTCGCTGAATTATCGCAAGAACCTCACCGAATTCTTCCCAGGTTTCAGGAACTTCGACATCTAACTGTTTAAGCACATCGGAACGGTAAAACATTACATAAAAATTTTGCGTATCCGGAAGTGCATAGCAATTACCGTTGTAAATATATGGCACTTCCGCACCATCGGCAAACCTAGTTAAGACCTCATTGAAATCATTAAAATTGTTAAGTGGATAAAGCGCTCCGCGCATAGCGTAGTTTACAGGCGTAGACCTATCCATATGTAATACAATATCCGGCTGATTATTAGTTAAAATACCTTGTATTATAGAAGTATTCACAAGTTCAAACTGAACCTCTATTCCGGTATTCGGAGTAAAGCTTTCCTGTATCAATGAGCTTAAAACCTGAGCTTGATCATTACCCCAGTTAATCCAAAGCTTTATTGACTTCTCACCCTTGCTTTTTTGGGATGAATAATCCTCTGTAAAAGAATAAATAAAGCGTTTTATATGAAAACTTATCCATTCAAAGGGAT
>CAKSGP010000313.1 GCA_934454745.1 uncultured Clostridia bacterium | reverse complement strand
TTCAAACACAGCACATATACCCTTTGCAAGACCGTTCGTGAAATATACGCCTACCTGGCCTCGTTCTTTTATGCCGACACACCAGAGCAAACGTAATCTTATAGCGAAAATGAAACTTATTCCTATTCACGATCTTATAAAGGATAAGCGTCTGCTTTTGATAGATGATTCTATTGTACGAGGTACACAACTTGGCGAAACAACAGAGTTTTTGTATGAAAGCGGAGCGAAAGAGGTTCATATAAGAACAGGCTGTCCGCCGATTATTCATAAGTGTAAGTATCTTAACTTCTCACGCTCCACCTCGGAAATGGAGCTTATAACACGCCGTACAATAAATGAGCTTGAAGGCAGAGAGGTGATGGATAAAAAAACACTTGATGAATATACAGATCCCGATAGCGACAAGTATAAGAAAATGGTGGCTTTAATAGGTAAAAAGCTTCACTTTACATCACTTTCATATTTGCGTCTGGATGATATGCTTGATTCTGTCGGAATAGGCAAATCAAAGCTATGCACATATTGCTGGGACGGTAAAGAATAAATGATAACGAGCAGTCCTGCGGAGTAAATTAAATTTCTCTGCAGGATGTTTTTTTGGTTATTATTCATAAAAATTTAAAAAATGTAATATAAATATAATGAAAAATAACTTGAATGTAATAGAAAAGTATGGTACAATATACGTGAGGATATCTGTATACTTCAGATTAGAAAAAGAGTCGGTGTTCCCGGCGAAGGAGGAAAGATACTATGAAAAAAAGATTATTGTCGTTGGCACTCGCAGCTACAACTTTTATGTCTGTAACATCTGTGTTTGCCGAATATACCTTCAGCGATATAGGAGAGTCACAGTATGATTGGTGTGCACCGCAGATTGAAGCGATGAATGCCGCAGGTTATATAAACGGATATGAAGATGGTACATACAGACCAGACAATCAGGTTACAAAACTTGAGGGCATTGCATTATTTTCACGTGCAATGGGCTGTACAGATAAAAATAACGACGAGGTTTTAGGGCTTGCACATTCTCAGTTTGACAGTGCTTTGACAAATTCCAGTCTTGCATGGGGTGAGGACGAGTTGGCATATATGATGTATAAGGGTGCTTTAACTGCGGCAGACCTTATAACGTATATAAATGGTGATGCGAAGAATTTACCTATGACAAGAGGAGAAGCGGCAGTTATTATAACAAAGGCAATGGGCGGTGAAGCTTTGGCTACATCAGATTCAGCGGTATCTCTTGACTATAAGGATGCACGTGAAATACCTACAAACATTTTACAGTATGTAAAGTTTGTTACAGATAACGGTATAATGAATGGTATTGATGATGCATTCTGTGCAAGCGGAACTGTAACAAGAAGCCAGATAGCAGTTATGCTTAGCCGTGTTATTGATAAATGTGATTACAGCTTCAAGAAAGCAAGAATTAACTCGGTAGATACAGAAAACTCAATCATCACATATACTGTTAATGGTGGAGAGGCAGTAGAGTATGAATATACTGATGATACAGACTTCACTATCTGCGGTGATAAAGCAACAGCAGACAATATACCAAGCAATGTTGCGGCAGTTATTCAGTTCTCAGGTGATACTCCTGTATTGTTCGATGCAATGTCAGAATATGCAGACGAGGAAATTAGGGCGATATATTCAGGATATAATTTTTCAAGCACAGAGTTGAGAATTACAGTAAAAACCAGTGAAAATTCAAATACTACAAAAACATACTCCTGCGATTTGGATGTTCCTGTAACTTATGCAGGCTCACCTGCTACAATTAAAGCACTAAAGAGTGGTGATACAATTGTTCTTTCGATGTCGGGCGGTAAGGTTAAGGCAATAAATGCGGTTGAAAAGGAAACTGAAATCAAATCTGCAAAAATAACAGATATAGATATTAAGTCCGGTGATGTTTATATTACACTTTCATCCTCTGATTCACTTTATGACGGAAAGACATATCCTGTAAGCGACAGTGTATCTGTAACAAAGAATAATCAGTCGTCGGATATGAATTCCGTATATGTAGGCGATACTGTTACCCTGACAGTAAAATACGGCGAAATAACAAGTATTAAAGCAACTGCTGTAAGCAACACAATAGAGGGTATTATAACAAATATCAGTATTGGTTCAACAACTGAAATAACGCTTAATGTTTCAGGCAAAGAGCAGACTTATCGTATCCCTATAAATTGCGTGATCGAGAAAAACGGCGAAGCGGCTGATGTTTATGCTTTAAGACTTAACGATACATTAAAGGTCACTGTTCAGTCAGGTGCAATCATAAGTATAAAATCCCTTGCTTCAAATA
>CAKSGP010000312.1 GCA_934454745.1 uncultured Clostridia bacterium | reverse complement strand
GAACACTGCAAGTGCATTACGGATTTCAGTCTGAGTCATATCAGGAAACTCGTCGTGGATTTCCGTAAAAATATCCTTATCCCCGTTAAGGTTCTCCTGAATCTGGTCATAATAACCGATTTGTATATTTGAACCAATTTTAAGCTCTCCGTATGTTGGTTCATACTGACCGATTATATTTTTAATCAGAGTAGTTTTACCACATCCGTTTGCACCCAGCAAAAACACCTTTTCACCTTTTGTTATATGAATGTTGCAGTTTTTATAAATTTCTTTTCCGTCAAAGCTCATACCAAGATTTTCGGCAATAAAGACATCATTTCCGCCGCCCTGGGAGGATTTAAATGAAAACTTCATATCATCGCTTTCATATACCGGCTTTATAAGCGTTTTTTCAAGCTTATCTATTACCTTTTGCTTACTCTCGGCAGTTTTTATATTCTTTTCACGATTCCAACGGCGTTGCTGTTCCACTATGGAGTTTAATCTGTCTATCTCACGCTGTGTATTTAAGAAATTGCGTTCCTCTGTCTTTTTCTCAATCTCACGCTGTTTTACGTACTCACTGTATGAGCCGTTGTAGGTGCGCAGTTTTCCGTTTTCCATTTCAAATGTACGATTTGTAACTCTGTCAAGGAAATATCTGTCATGGGATACTATTATAAATGCACCCTTGTAGTTCTCCAGAAAACTTTCAAGCCACTCAACTGACGCAATATCAAGATGGTTTGTAGGCTCATCAAGCAAAAGCAGATTTGAATCCGAAATAAGAAGCTTACCCAAGGACACACGTGTTTTCTGTCCGCCTGAGAGAGTATCAACACGCCTGCTAAAATCCTCCTCTGAAAAACCAAGTCCCAAAAGCGTAGAACGGACTATGCTTTTATAGCGGTATCCATCAAGCTCCTGGAAGCGTTCCTGGAGATATGTCTGTCTTTTTATAAGAGAATCTATATCTCCTGTTTTATTATCTATATCAAAACGTATGCCCTCAAGCTCATTTTCTATATCTATCACTTCAGAAAATGATGTAAGCATCTCTCCCATTATCGTGTTATCCGACTCTGTGCAGGTGTACTGATCAAGATAACCGATTTTAGTAAGCTTGTTTCTGAAAATTTCGCCCTCGTCATAATCCGACATTCCGTTTATAATCTTAAATAATGTAGATTTTCCGGCACCGTTTATACCCACAAACCCTATTTTATCCTTATCCGCAACATTAAAAGAAACATCGCTAAAGAGAGTTTCATCGAAAAACATCTTTTTTAATCCGGTTCCGTTAAGTAATATCATTTTTCCGTTTCCTTTCATAAATACGGCGGCACATAAAATGCCGCCTTAAAATTTCAGCTATTACATACAATGTCGGGAAGAACCGTATCACCATAAAGCCGTGTTTTCCACAGTAGGGGTGTTGTATGCTCATATTCAAAGAGCAGTCCCGGATATACGCCGTCTGCATCTATTACATTCCCAAGATCATCAAGCTCAAAGAGAACCGGTATGACCTTATATAGTCCGCTTGAAAGAGTTGAAACATCCATCTCAAATACACGTTCATATAGAGAGCCTTTTTGACAGCTCATAAAGTTATAGCAGGCAGCGGTTGCAGTTATCATCTGGTCATTATTATGTACCAACATTCTAAAGGACAAGTTTTCCACATCTTCATTTGCGTGGAATCTCAGCCTGAATCGAATTTTCTCGTCATCCTTGAAATAGCAACGTTCTTTATCCAGCACTTCAAGAGAGTCCATTATGACCTTATCTGTTAAAAAATCGTATTTATGGCAATTGGTAAAATCATTATATATCTGTGCCGTTACCTCATCATTTTTGAGATATACATTTATTCCGTCCTCAACGTCACCGTCAAAAACGACCTTACCCTCCTCCAGAACAACGCACCTTTGGCAAAGCTGACGTATTGTCTGCATATTGTGGCTTACATATATAATGGTTTTACCATCATCTCTTGCAACTGACACCATTTTCTCGATACATTTTTTTTGAAATGCCATATCTCCTACTGCAAGTACCTCGTCCATAAGCATTATATCAGAATTCAGGTGTGCCGCAACAGAAAATGCAAGCTTAACAAACATTCCTGAGGAATAACGCTTTACAGGCGTATCTATAAACTGTCTGCACTCGGAAAATTCTATTATATCCTCTATTCTCTCGTCTACCTCTTTACGCTTCATTCCAAGAATTGCACCATTTAAGTATATATTCTCTCTGCCGGTAAGCTCAGGATGAAAGCCTGTTCCTACCTCGAGCATAGAAGAAATTTTACCCTTTATACGTATTTCTCCCTCTGTTGGAGCCGT
>CAKSGP010000311.1 GCA_934454745.1 uncultured Clostridia bacterium | reverse complement strand
GCTCTGTTATAACTATTTTTGTTTTTTTACCGGAAGTGCCCTTAAAGTCCTGAATACGCTGTAAAGTAGAATTTATCGTTATGATTCCCATATTAAGGTCTATATTTTCCCATCGTAGGGCACACAATTCACCTATTCTGATTCCGGTATAAAGAGATAATAATATTCCTGTTTTGTATGTGTCTTGACCCTGCAATAAATATTTTTCAAATTTTAAGCGGTCATTACTGCTTAGTATATGTATTTCTTTCTGCCCCTTTTTGGGAATAATCCGTTTAAACGAAACATCTATTTTAGAATACAAAAAAACACTTTCCAAAACCGAAAGTGTAATTTTAATCGTTTTTGCCGAATATCCTTTTACGGTCAGACTTTTTGCAAAGGCTTCAATTATGTGTTCATCAATCTTATGTACTGAAATCTTATTAAAATACAGTTTTACATATTTTTCCAATATATTTTTGTATTTCACAAAGCTTGATTCCTTTATGTATTGCTCTTTGTATGTAAGCCATTTATCGCAGAGCACGGCAAGCTTTGTTTTATCGTCTTGTTTTTCGGTGTTTACCTTTGCAAAATTCAGTTTTTCCTTTGTTTCTTTATATGATTTTCCGTAAATGTATCCGTATTTAGAATTACTCTTTAAGTATCTGCCTTCCCATCTTCCGTCTTTTCTTTTATAAATGTTTTCTCCCCGTTTTGACAATTTTTAACACTCCTATAATTTAGTGATTTTATTATAAAATGACTGACTGAAAATTTGACGGCTCAAAGAAAAAATAACATAAAAAAAGACCCGACCGCTGCCGAGTTTTGCAATTTTATTTCAAATATTTTGTGTTTTAATAGTGAATAATTGACAATTATATTCTATTGTGATAAAATGATACATATAATTACTGTTCTTGGAATTAAGGGTTCCGAGAATTAAGAAAGGCGGCGTTTTAAATGGCTGATAACAGCGGCATTAAGCTCTTTGAGCATAACGAAACTGCATATACATCAGCCATCAAAATGCTAAGTAAAACAGGTAAAGCCGCTATAATCCACCCGACAGGTACGGGCAAATCCTTTATAGCTTTTAAGCTGTGCGAGGATAACATTAACAAAAGAATTTGCTGGCTGTCACCCAGTGAATATATTTTCAAAACGCAATGTGAAAACCTTGCGGCAGTAGGTTCTGCCGTGCCGGATAACATTGCTTTTTTTACTTATGCAAAGCTTATGCTTATGAGCGATAGCGAACTTGAAGAGATAAAGCCCGATTACATAATTTTAGATGAATTTCACCGCTGCGGTGCCGAAATGTGGGGTAAAGGAGTTGAAAACCTTCTTAATAAATACCCCTACAGCCCCGTATTAGGACTTTCGGCTACGGCAATTCGCTACCTTGACAACAGGCGGGATATGTCTGACGAACTGTTTGACGGGAATATAGCGTCGGAGATGACTCTAGGCCGGGCAATAGTCAGAGGAATATTAAATTCTCCTAAATATGTGACTGCTCTGTATTCATATCAAAAAGATTTTAAAAAGTATGAATACAGAGTCAAGCATGCACAAAGCAAAATAGTAAGAGATGCCGGAGAAAAATACCTTGAAGCTTTAAAAAGGGCTATTGAAAAAGCAGAAGGGTTAGATTTGATTTTCGGGAAGCATATCACGGATAAATCGGGAAAATATATTGTTTTTTGCGCCAATAAAGAGCATATGGACGAAATGATTTCAAATGTTCCGAATTGGTTTTCGGAGATTGATAAAAACCCCGAAATATATTCGGCATATTCAAATAACCCTGAGACGAGCATTGCATTCGACAATTTTAAAAAATCCGAGAGCAAACATCTGAAGCTGCTCTTCTGTATTGATATGCTGAATGAGGGCGTTCATGTTGACGGAATATCCGGTGTAATTATGTTCCGCCCGACAGTTTCGCCCATTATTTACAAACAGCAAATCGGAAGAGCCTTATGCACCGGAAGTAATAAAAATGCTGTAATACTTGATATTGTTGATAATATTTCGGGGCTTTACAGTGTCGGAGCTATTGAAGAAGAAATCAAAGATGCCGTGGATTTTTATAACTACCGCGGTGAAAGCTCCTATATAGTAAATGACAAATTCAAGATAATTGATGAAGTTGCGGATTGTAAAAGGCTTTTTGACGAGCTTGACAGAACACTGTCGGCCTCGTGGGACTTTATGTACGGCGAAGCAGAAAAATACTACCGTGAAAATGGGAGTTTGCTGCCTCCACAAACTTATGTTACTGAGGACGGGTATAAACTCGGTCAATGGATAGTAACACAACGGATAAACCACACGAAAAATGACCCTGCAC
>CAKSGP010000310.1 GCA_934454745.1 uncultured Clostridia bacterium | reverse complement strand
AAAAATCCCTCAAAAAACGCACAACCACAAAATATGGTAAAAATAACTATTAAAAATATTATGTAAATAATTTTATCGGACTTATCCAAACTCTTTCTGTTTTTTGAACATAATACAGATACAGATGCGAGCAAAGCAAGAATGGGAATAAAAACTATAATGTGAACAAACGATGCTCCCGATAGAATAACACCCCAAAAACCATATACATCTATCATTGCCGCCGTTGTAAATGCGCTGATAAATCCCTTTCGCACCAAAACTGCACCAACAAAAAATGGACCTATTTTTAAAAAGGATGCTATTACTATACAAAAAAATATCAGCAAATACGATTTAACCGATGATTTTATAAGTGCAGATAAGTTCATACCATTCCTCAAGGAATCGGTATAACCATCAAGATAATTTTTCACTTCCGCAGATTGTATAAATTTATAAATATAATAGGATGT
Organism: uncultured Clostridia bacterium; assembly: GCA_934454745.1. Classification (GTDB taxonomy): domain Bacteria; phylum Bacillota; class Clostridia; order UBA1381; family UBA1381; genus Ornithomonoglobus. The sequence continues at coordinate 1,901 of CAKSGP010000310.1, read as the reverse complement.
TCCCAGAACAACCCCCGCCAATATGGCAGTAAATGCCAGTATATATAAAATACCAATTACCTTTCTGTTATTACCAAACATCCTTCTCCCACCTTTTATTAAAAAACCTCTTTCTAAACATCAGTTTATGCGATTGGATTAAAAAAAAGACACTGTATCTTGCGACACAGTGTCAATTTATTATTTAGTTTCTAAAATTTTATCTATGCTTGCTATCTTTACACATATGACAAAAATCTTTGATGCTTCTATAAGCTCATCTATTGTCGGGAAAGACGGTGCAAGTCTGATATTTGAATCCTTAGGATCTTTATTGTAGGGATAAGTTGCTCCGGCACCTGTCAAAACCACACCTGCATCCTCACACATAGAAACAATCTTCTTTGCACAGCCCTCAAGTGAGTCAAAGCTTATAAAATATCCTCCCATAGGCTTTGTCCATTGTGCAATGCCCAGTCCCCCAAGCTCCTCTTCAAGCATATTTATTACTGCTTCAAATTTAGGGCGCATAATCTCTGCGTGCTTTGCCATATGTTCATTAACTGCATCCATTGTCGGAAGAAACAGTACATGGCGTAGCTGGTTAATCTTATCGTGACTAATAAGCTGTGCATTCATCATTGAAACAATGGATTTTATGTTGTTTTCTGATGTTGCCATTGCAGAAATTCCGGCACCTGCAAAAGTAACCTTGGAGGTTGATGTAAATTCATACACCATATCGGGATTTCCTGCTTTTTCACATTCTGTTACAATATTTAGAAGCTTTGCAGGGGTTTTTGGATATAGGTGATGTATAACGTAAGCATTATCCCAATAAATTCTGAAATCCTCTGCCGCCGGCTTAAGATTTGCAAAGCGCTTAACAACCTCATCACTATATACATATCCTGTGGGATTTGAGTATTTAGGAACACTCCATATTCCCTTTATTGAAGGATCCTCCGATACAAGCTTTTCTACTATATCCATATCCGGACCGTTCTCATCCATAGGAACATTTATCATTTCTATACCGAAAAACTCACAAATAGTAAAATGACGATCATATCCGGGAACAGGGCAAATAAATTTTACTTTGTCTAATTTACTCCAGGGTGTTGAGCCGAGAATACCTTTTATAAATGCTCTTGATATAGTATCATACATTATTGAAAGAGATGTGTTGCCGTAAACAATAATGTTTTCCGGTTTAACCTCAAGAATATCGGCGAAAAATCTTCTTGCTTCTTTTATACCTGAGAGAACACCGTAGTTTCTTACATCAAAATTATCCTCGCCAACAAACTCTGTATCTTTATTTATCACATCAAGCATGGGCATTGACAGCTCAAGCTGTTCCTCTGACGGCTTTCCTCGTGACATATTCAAATCAAGTCCGAGTCCCTTTTTTTCCTCATACTCTGACATCAGCTTATCACGAAGCTCTAAAAGCTCTGCCTTAGTCATATCTTTATACAACATTCAAATATCCTCCTTAATGCGATTGGACTACTGTAATATTATATAATATTTCTGCCGTTTTGACAATTAGATTTTTATACAAAATTCGACAGAGCTATCGTGAAATTTGAATATATTTATACAAATCTGTATTCTGTTATATGATAATATTCCTCGTCCTTCTTAAGGGTTGCACCCGGGAAATGTCTGAAATTCACACAATCCGGGAAAACCTGTGTTTCAAGACAGAATCCGTCGTGTCTGCCGTTTTCATAATCGCCCTTGTTTGCACTATCAAGCTCATTTGAGGTGTAAAGCTGAACTCCAGGCTGGTTTGTTATCATTTCCATTGTTATACCACTTATATCACCGGTTACTGATAAAACCTTACGTGTTCCGAAACCGTCAAGAACAAAATTATGGTCAATGCCACCGAACATCTTAACCTGGGGATAGTC
>CAKSGP010000309.1 GCA_934454745.1 uncultured Clostridia bacterium | reverse complement strand
CCATTGCTCTTTCACAGGCGGACCAAAAGGTTCTTCTTATTGACGGTGACCTTCGTAAACCTAAAATTCATCATTATTTTTCAGTGCCTAATTCACCGGGACTTACAAATTATCTCGGCAGTAAAGTCGGCTCCGGCACAGACAAAAAAACAGATTTATTTTCTTTAATTCACGCTACGGAATTTGAAAATCTTTCTGTGCTTTGCTCCGGCTCAATTCCGCCTAACCCGGCAGAAATTCTCGGCAGTGAGCCGATGACGGAATTTTTGGAGGAAATCGGAGAAGATTTCAACTACATAATTATTGACACACCGCCTATAAATGTTGTATCGGATGCCCTCCCTGTCATCAGAGAAAGTGACGGCGTTGTGCTTGTTGTACGCTCAAACCAGTCAACCCATCCGGAAATTCAGCGTGCCATATCTGCCCTTGAATTTATTGATGCAAAAATTCTCGGCTTTGTAGTTAATTTTGCAGATAGCAATCGCACAAAATACGGCTATGGCAAATACGGTCGCTATCGTTACGGAAAATATAGAGGCGGTTACGGCTACGGTTCGTACGGCAATTACGGCTCATATAACGGTTATGGCTACGGATACGGAAGCGGTGGCTACGGCTACGGTTATGGCGGATACGGCGGATACGGTTACGGCTACGGTTCGCAAAACAACTACGGTGCATACGGATATGACAGTGCACCGTATGACGCCCGTCAAAACAAAAGATAAGCCGATAATCGGTAAAGGACAGATTTATGATTATAGATAATCTTGTGGAAACCCATTGTCACATTATACCGGGAATAGACGACGGCTCACCCGATATTGACACAAGCCTTGCGATGATTGAAAAATTGCAAAGACAGGGTGCAAAAAAAATCATACTTACGCCGCACTATTATTCGGATAATATTTCGCTTGATGATTTTTTAAGGCGTCGTGACAAAGCTTTTAACGAGCTTATGCGTGCACTTCCGAGCGGAAGTCCGACATTAATTCCGGCGGCAGAAGTATACATCAGCCAATATCTTTTTAACAATACAAACATCGACGAGCTTAAAATAGGCAATTCAAATTACATACTTATTGAGCACCCGTTTTCAAGCAGTTTTTCCGAAAATTCATACGACAGACTTATGAATATGTACTGCGATTACGGTGCAAAGCCTATCCTTGCCCATATAGAAAGATACCCGGCACTTATGGAAGACACCTACAAGCTAGAAGATTACATTGATATGGGATGTCTTACACAGGTTAACATTTCAACATTTTCAGACGCACACAGAAGCGTTAAGAAAAAAATATTTAAGCTTCTTGACACAGGTCATATCCACCTCATCGGCTCCGACTGCCACAACCTGACAAGCAGACCGCCGGAATACGAAAACGGAATAAAAGAGATAATCAAAAAAAGCGGACGGGAAGCTGTTGACACTCTTATAAAAAATGCCAATCTGCTCACATCGGGAATTTAAAAACGCTTCGGTTTACAATATGTAAGCCGAAGTTTTATTTTTACGCTTTAGCCAATATAATATATCGGTGATTAATTTGAAAAAGGCAGCTACATTTTTTCAATCATTCGGCATACTAACACTCCTTGCAATGTTTATTTTGCTTTCGGCAAAGGCAAAAACACAGGCAATTGAAGGAATGAAAATGTGCATAAACATAATCATTCCGTCACTTTTACCTATACTGATTTTGACAAATACCCTGATAAAAAGTGAATGTTCGACAATATTTGAATTTATATTCAGACCGCTTGCAAAGTTGTTAAAACTTCCGCCGACGGCTGTTTGTGTTATATTTTTCGGTCTTATCGGAGGCTACCCTACGGGTGCAATACTGACCGACGAACTTTATGAGCAAGGGATAATATCCGACAGCACCGCAAAGAGATTACTCAGGTTCAATTTTTGCGGCGGTATTGCTTTTATAATCACGGCGGTAGGCACGATAAAACTCGGAAGTACAAAATCCGGAGCAATTATTTATCTGACAAATATTTTATCCTCAATAATAATTTGCTTTATTGAAAGTCTATTTATAAAAGAAAAGGAATATCAAAATATAAAATCCCAAAAAATGAATCTTTCTGCGGCACTGATAAATTCTGTTGAGGGGAGCGTAAAAAGCATTGCAATAATGTGCGGATATATAGTTTTCTTTTCCGCACTGTCCGGTCTGTTTACAATCCCAAGCTTTCTTATGCCGATGATTGAAATTACAAACGGCGTATTTGCAAACAGCAGTACAATACCGTTTGAATACCTATGCTTTTTCTTATGCTTCGGCGGAATATGTATACATTTTCAGCTTTTTGGCATAATCAAAAAAGTAAATATGAGCTACCTCGACTTTTTCATTCATAGGC
>CAKSGP010000308.1 GCA_934454745.1 uncultured Clostridia bacterium | reverse complement strand
GTGGAAAGATTTTCAGCTACATAGTCCTCAGGAATTTCCGGTATATCTTCATATGTTTTAACGATTATTTCACTGCCATCTGCTGACACTTCACTTTTCATTACCTTAGCTACAAACAATGATTTAGTAGTTTCTGTGTCTATGACTGCGACCTTATCCCCTTCCTTGAAGATATTTAACCCCGAAAGCTGAGGATGACCATATGTAGCGCTGAATGTATTATTTCCGATTTTTTTTGGAGCCTTCAAATATATCCCATGAGCATTAAAAGCATCGTCCATCATACTTACAAATTTGCAATCCTTAACCCTTATCTTGCCCCTGCATGATGAAAAATGTACTGCATCCGCACCGACGGACAACATTCTGCCTGAATTTTCCCGCACATCAGCTATAACTCTGTCAAGAGTAATATTTTCGCTTAACTGTCCGATAACACCCATAGCCTCCGTATGATAGAGCTTTACATTTGATATGATAATATCCTTTGAATTATTTATAAAAACTCCAGGACAGTTTCTTCCCGCAGGGCTTTCCCCAGGAGTGCATACCCATTTCTTTCCTACATTGTGTTTAAATCCAAAATGGCCTGTAAATTCGATACGGTTTTCACCAATATTTTTCGCCTTTAAATCTCTATACATATATCCTAAAAAGCCGTGGTCCTTTTTTTCACCTGTATAGTAGAAATATGAAGGAAGATATGATGATGGTGCCCTCTTATCCGGTTCAAACTCAAGGCATAATCCACAGTTCGTAATTTTTTCCCATCCGTCTTGTATACCCTTAAAGCAAACTTCACCGTTTTCATTGACGTTACAAGAAAAATCAACACCATCAAACTCAAGTACCAAACGGTTTTCATCACTCTCTATTATATCAGCCTGAGCATAAAATGGATTAGCATAATCAATACTTAAATTTTTTACACAAATATTTTCGCTATTATCTATAACAAAGGGCAATATTTCACCATGAAATATCAGGTCAGCACCTTCCCCGTCTATAGTTATATTCTTTTTGGATAAAATAGGAAATACAATCGGTTTTTCACCGCTATCGTTATTTGATATGAAATAATGTTTTTTAAATATGTCTTCAGGGGTAATATTCAGTGTTATCCCCCCAAAGCAGAGAGTGTCACCATCATTTAATAATTCAAACACTCTGTTCAACTCACCGGCAGTGCATGTGCTACCTGTTATATAATCGTTTATTTTTATATTCATAAGATAAACCTCCTAGTATTATACTAATGAATATAACATAAATATCTATCCGTGTCAATGACTTTCCCAAATTTTATTTTAAAATAAGGGCAAAACCATCAAATATTTTGTTATTAAGTACAATAGAATTATCCCATTTACAAATATTTGCAATAGGTGCGATAGGATTTTCTGTGACGAATTGGTTTGATCAGCATAGTACTCTATACAAAATACGGACAGAATATAATAGAACGGTTTTACATAATCATGGCATAAAATGCAGGGGCCATACTCGGCCCCTGCATTTTCACCTTATTCAATTATTTTGCCGTCGGTTGATATTGTAACAACCTGCCACGGAATAAATTTTCCGCTATCTTTTATGGCTCTTTTTGCCGCATTTTCTATACCGCCGCAACAAGGAACCTCCATACGCACTATTTTTACGCTTTTAATATTATTGCTTGCAATAATCTGTGTCAGTTTATCTGTATAATCACCCTCGTCAAGCTTTGGGCATCCGACAATCGTAATATGATTGTGCATAAATTCATTATGGAAATTTCCATAGGCATAAGCTGTGCAATCTGCCGCAATCAAAAGGTTTGCATCCTCAAAATAAGGCGCGTTTACGGGAACAAGTTTAATTTGGCAAGGCCACTGCATAAGTTGGCTTTGTATATTTTGCGGTACTGCCGAAATCGTTTCTTTTTTCAATGCTTTTGCCTGGGTACCCGGACATCCGCAAGGAAGTTTGTCATCACTTTTCTTCATCTGTGCTTGCTTCACGGCTTTCTCGTCATATGCAGGCGCCTCACGCTCTTCAAAGCTGATAGCACCTACGGGACACTCAGGCAAGCAATCCCCAAGGCCATCACAATAATTCTCCCGTGCAAGTTTTGCTTTACCGTCTATCATATCAATAGCACCCTCGTGGCAGGCCGCCGCACAAGCACCGCAACCATTACATTTTTCTTCATCTATTTTAATTATTTTTCTAATCATTGTTGTATCCTCCTTGATTTTATGTCATAATTATAATATAATATTTATATAAAGTATGTTGAAATTTCAACAAATTTGCAAAAAATTAATGGTAATAAATATGAGAAAGTTTTTAAATGTATTAAAAAAATGTCCTTTATTTTTTGATGTTACGGATGATAACATTATTAC
>CAKSGP010000307.1 GCA_934454745.1 uncultured Clostridia bacterium | reverse complement strand
ACCCTATCCGTAGTCGGTCTTACATCATAACCATCAAACCCGTGCAGTTTATGTCCTCGTCTTGAGCCCGAAATAATCCGCATCTTCTTTTTACTCCTTAATATTGTAACCTAAAATTTGTAAAAGGTCAATACCTGTTTCTAATTTTAAACAAAAAACACAAATTTATCACGTTAAAGTAATCCAATCGTAATATTGTTTCACACATCTTACATATGGACAAAACATATCATTATAATATGAATTGAATATGGTATTATAGCATAAGTGCAAAGCAACCTATCTGCTTTGCTTCACACCGATATCAATAAACACATCAATCACAAATCCGATAGGGGTTGGTAATAATTTCGCGTTTATTATATCACATTATTTTTATTTTGTACATAGTAATTTGAAAAATTTTTCAAAAAATAATGACAAAAGTTGATTTTTATGGTAAAATACATGTAGCAAAATTAAAATTGAAAGGATATAAAAAATGATATATATGATTTTAGCTAATGGCTTTGAAGAGATTGAGGCGATTGAACCCTTAGATATTCTAAGACGTGGCGGTGTAGATATAAAAACTGTGTCAATTTCAGATACAAAAACCGTCAATGGTTCTCACGGTATAAAAATCAGCGCTGATATAACTTTAGAGGAACTCTGTCTTGATGATATGGAGATGGTAATTCTTCCCGGTGGTATGGGACACGAGCTTTTAGATGCTTCAAATGATGTTCACGCTATTCTCAATTACGCTGTTGCACATAAAAAATACATTGCCGCAATATGCGCATCTCCATCCATACTTGGAAAAAAGATGATTCTTTCCGGCAAGAAAGCAACCTGTTATCCCGGCTTTGAAAAATATTGCTATGATGCTGTTATCACAAAGGACAAGGCAATTCGTGACGGTCTTATTATAACCGGTAGGGGACCCGGTGCAGCGGCTGATTTTGGATTTATGCTCCTTGAGATTTTAAAAGACAAAAAAACCGCCCAAAGCCTCATGATGGATATGCAATATGAATAAAGACGAGTTACGTAACAGTATGAAATCGAAGCGAAGGCTTCTTTCCAAAGATTTTATAAAAAATTCATCAATGGCAATTTCAAATAATATACTTTCACTTGAAAGTATTATTAATTCTAAGAATATTATGGTATATCTTTCGTCTTTTAAAGAGCCAGATACTTTTGAATTGATTTACAAGCTATTAGATTACAAAAAAAATATATCTGTCCCCGTAAGTGATGTTGATACCTGCACTATCACGCCGTCATTAATCACCTCACTTGATACTCTTAAAAAAGGCGCTTACGGGATATATGAACCGACAGAAATTTTATCTGTCCCTGTAAACACCATTGAAACAGTATTGATACCGGGAATTGCATTTAGTAAAAGTGGGGACAGGCTTGGATTTGGCAAAGGCTATTATGATCGGTTTCTGTCTGAATTCCAAGGGACAAAGATCGGAATCTGTTACGATTTCCAGATTCTTGATACAATCCCCATATCATCACACGATGTTAAAATGGATTTAATAATCACTGAAAAGAGGATATATAATGATTTTTGATACACACGCACATTATAACGATTCGCAATTTGATAATGATCGTGATGAGCTTTTAATGAGTATGGCAGAAAACAATATCGGACTTATAATGAATGCTTGCTCAAGCCTTGATGAGATGCCGTCTATTCTTGAAATGACTGAAAAATATCCCTTTGTTTACTCTGCAGTAGGTATTCATCCCGAAGCAGTTCTGACTGCTGATTCAAACTATCTTGATAAAATTCGTGATTATGCAAAGCACGAAAAGGTAAAAGCAATCGGCGAAATCGGACTTGATTATCACTGGACAACACAATACAAGAGAGAACAGCAGAGGATATTAGGAGAGCAGATCGATTTAGCACGTGATATTAATTTGCCCGTAATAATACACGACAGAGAGGCACACAACGACACTTTAAATATTTTAAAAGAACATAAAGCATATGATTGTGGCGGAGTATTCCACTGCTATTCAGGAAGTGCTCAAATGGTACGCGAAATAGTTGATAAGCTTGATATGTATATTGCCTTTGGCGGAACGATTACATTTAAAAATGCAAATAAACCGCGTGAGGCAGCAAAGGCTGTACCCCTTGACAAATTGCTTATTGAAACCGATTCCCCGTATCTTGCCCCCACACCATACAGAGGAAAACGCAATTCCTCCCTGTATCTACCTCAGGTGATTAATATGCTTGCCCAAATCCACAGTGTGACACCTGATGAAATAGAAAGAATAACAGCAGAAAACGGAAAACGACTTTTTAGTATAACGGAGTAAAAATGAAAGAACTTATTATGAAAGGTGCTGACATTCTCGGCGTCCCAATTGATTCGGATAC
>CAKSGP010000306.1 GCA_934454745.1 uncultured Clostridia bacterium | reverse complement strand
GTGCAGATTCAATCTGTATTAAAGATATGGCAGGTTTGTTAAAGCCCTATGTAACTTATGACCTTGTTTCAAAAATGAAAGAGGCTGTTAAAATCCCAATCCAGCTTCATACTCACTATACATCAGGTGAGGGTTCAATGGTTTATCTAAAGGCTATTGAAGCAGGTGTTGACGTTGTTGACTGTGCATTATCGCCCTTGGCTATGGGTACATCACAGCCGCCAACTGAACCGCTTGTTGCGGCATTGCAGGGAACACCATACGATACAGGTCTTGATATGGATAAGCTTATTGAGGCTTCAAACTACTTCAAGCCTATGCGTGAGAAGTATATTGAAAGCGGACTTATGAACCCGAAGGTAATGGGCGTTGATGTTAACACATTGAAGTATCAGGTACCTGGAGGTATGCTTTCAAACCTTGTTTCACAGCTTAAGCAGCAGGGCAGAGAGGACGCATTTGATGCAGTTCTTGAGGAGGTTCCAAAGGTAAGAGCTGATCTTGGTTACCCTCCGCTTGTTACACCATCTTCACAAATAGTAGGTACTCAGGCTGTTCTTAACGTATTGATGGGCGAGAGATACAAAATGGTTTCTAAGGAAACAAAGGGTATAGTTCGCGGCGAATACGGTAAGTGCCCGGGCGAAATAGATCCTGAGCTTGTTAAGAAGATTATCGGCGACGAGGAAAGAATTACATGCCGTCCTGCTGATAGGATTGCACCTGAATATGAGAAGTTAAAGAAGGAATGTGCTGAATGGATACGTCAGCCGGAAGATGTTCTTTCATATGCTTTGTTTGATCAGGTTGCAGTTAAGTTCTTCCAGTATCGTGAAGCAAACCTTGATAAAGTTGATAACACTTTGGTAGACAGAGAAAACAAAGTATATCCCATATAATGAAATAAACCACTGAAAACAGATGTTTTCAGTGGTTTTTATCTAATAGGAATTTTCTAAATTTCCTATTAGCAAAAAAGCCTACATATTGGAGTGAAGCGTAGCGAAACGACAGTTACAATAGTAGCCTTTTTATATATTTGAAATAACTATTATATTGCGATTTTTTTCTTTAGCGTATTTGATTGTAGACGCCGTTCCGCCAAAATTGCGTGTACAGTATGCGATACCGTAAGCTGAACTATCAACCATAGCTTTATTACGAAGCTGCATACAACCGGTTATGTATTCGGAATTTGTAACATAAATATAATCGTCAGCAAGAGCCTTTATGCTGTCCCATATTTTTCTGTCATAAGCCTTCCACTTTTCTGTCTGATTTGTGCAGGGTAAATACAGATGAAGCTTTATTTGGGGATATTCTTCTTTAAGCTCAATAATTGTAAGTGCCGCTAAGGTGTCAAATCCAAGTGCACCGCCTGTAATGAAGTGAGTAACATTTTTATCTGTTATTAATTTAATGCAAAGCTCTTTTACTTTATAACGTAGATCTGACCTTGACTCTCTTGGTATAAATCGATGTCCCGTAAAGAAGCAAGTATTTAAAATGTTTGTAGTATCCATATAAATTCACCATAGCATATTATACAATAAGTAATAGACAAAGTCAATATGAAAGTATTTGACATAATGAGTTTCTTGTGTTATAATTATCGTGTAAAACTTATATTAAAGGTGACGATTTAAATGAAATGTAATATATGCGGCGGTGAATTACAAGCGGGTGATAACGTTTGTAAATATTGCGGCAATGTGATGAATATATCAAAATCTAATGAATCATTAGAGCAAACACGCAAAATTGAAATGCCGCCAAGACAGCATAAAAAAACAGACACAGAACCTCAAAGAGAACGTGTATATCAACAGCCTAAACACGATACTAATTATTGTAGTCGATGCGGACGTCCTCTTGACGGAGTTACCCATAAGTGCATAGTATGCGATGCACAAGAAGTAAGCCGTAGGGCTTATGTTAATGAGGGTTACAGAAACAGGGAGATAAATATTATGGCACAGAAGAAAAAAAAGAAGAAAAAAACGAATACAGTCCGTAATATAGTTCTTGCAATACTTGGAATGATTGTATTGTTTATTGTAGCACTAATATTTGCTTTTAAAGAACTGCCTGATTGGCTGGGAATAGGCGTAACGAAAGATACGGAAAAGTCAGCTGTTACTGTAACGTCAAAACCAAGAAATACTGCTGATCCAAACTGGAAAGCTGACGTTAATGACGGAAAGCCGGCTGATGAGGAAACGGAGAAACCCACAGAAGCACCCTTGAGAACACCTGAACCTGAGCCGTCAGGTGATCCGGTGAATTTACGTGGCGGTGAGTATCTGTATCCCTCTGACACCCATGTTATAAGCGAGGGAGAGCTTGATGCAAAGTCACGCCAGGATATTAAACTCATATATTGGGAGATATATGCACGTCACGGA
>CAKSGP010000305.1 GCA_934454745.1 uncultured Clostridia bacterium | reverse complement strand
ATTTCAAGATTTAAAAGCAATCCGGGAACGGAAGCACAATATTCGAGCAACTCACTTAGTGTAGGAATAGAAGCAGGCATTTCTTCTGTTCCTGCATTTAGTTTTTTAATCTCTTCATATGTTTTTTCTCTTACAAGCCCTATTCCATCTGTGGTTCGGCTTACATCATGGTCATGTATCAAAACAAGTACACCGTCTTTTGTCAGATGAATATCTGTTTCAATCATATCAACACCAACTTCAACTGCACTTTGAAAAGATGCCATTGTATTTTCCGGGAATTCCGAAGTATTACCTCGATGACCTGCAACAAGTATTTTATTCTCTGATTCAAATTTCATGTTATTATCCCTCCCGAAAACATTTAATTTAATTAATCCTGTTGTTTCAATCCAAAAGCGGTTTTACAACCTTGCCGAAATCTCTGTAATCATCTATCGTAATATATGAAAAATCTGATTTATACACAGATTCATCATTTCCGCCCAAGCCATAATCATCTCCTATATAAACTACATCTTCATGTTTTAGGTTGTTTTCCTTGCAGTAAAGATTCAGTGCATAATATTTGTTGTATGGCATCGGTGCCATATCGAATGACGATGAACCTCCGACAAAGACTGTATAATCAGAAAAGGTTTTTACGACATCATCATAAATTTTTCTTCTTTTTACTCTGTCAGGATCAAATGCGAGCTTATCTTCCTGCTTTGCCTTAGTTCCTAAAAGCGGAAAGGTTATGCATCCTGACGGATGAAACTCAACATTATCCCCTGAAAAATCTGTATAACCGTACTTTTCCCTAAGCATAGTAACTCTTGTTTCGACAGATTCCCTATCAACCGGAACATATAAATCGCGAACAATAGTTATTTCTTTTGTTCTTTCATCGTATGTACCATACTGCATACCATAATTACCTATTATATCAACAGGATAACCTTCCATCTGTCTAAAAATTCGCATAACCTGTCCGGCACCTACCATTAACAGTTTATATTTCTTTGACAATTCATCCAAAATCTTTTTATTTTCCTTGTCAAGAGGTTGTTTATGCTGTGTGATAGTTCCGTCCATATCCATTGCAACAATCTTTACCATTTTTACTGCTCCTTAAATTCTAATTTTTAATTGGTCTTAATATAGTTATATATTTCTTTTATATTTTTAAATATATAATCCGGCTCAATGCCGTATTTTTCTATATCCTCTTTTGTGCCCTCACCGCTCAATACAAAGATCGTACTTATTCCGGCATTGACACCGCAGGCAATGTCGGTATACAGCCTGTCGCCCATAACCGCTGTTTCGCACTTTTCAAAGCCTGTCATTTTCATGGCAAGCTCTGCCATGGCAGGCTCCGGCTTGCCGATAAATTTAGGCTTCTTTCCCGTTGCTCTAACCAGCATTTCACTCACTGAACCGCAGTCCGGCGCATAGCCGTAGCGTGTTGGGCATACCCAATCGGGATTTGTCGCAATATACGCAATATCCTCATTTAAAAGTATGCACGCATCTTCAAGCTTTTTATATGTAAGCTCTGTATCATACCCCATACATAAGCAGTCAATCCCCACCGATAACTCGTCCGTTATGTTAAGTCCCGACATTGCAAGCTGTTCTTTAAACGACTCCGTTCCGAGTGCGTATATCTTTTTAAAATTACATTTCCTAAGATACTCAACCGTTGCATCGGTTGATGTGAGAAAATCATTTTTATCCGCCGCTATTCCCATTCCTTTAAGCTTTTCTATATATTTATCAACGCTTTTTGACGAGTTATTGGTTAAAAAGATATACCGTCCTCCAATGCTTTTCACATAATCTAGAAAATCCGTTGTCCCGTCAAACAGACTGTTATCGAGATATATCGTACCGTCCATATCAAGCAAAAACAGCTTAATCTGTTTCAATCTGTCCATCATTTGCACCTCACACATCGGAACGATAGAAAAGACAATAGTACAGCCACAATACCGAGTATCTGTCCTTTAAATCCTTTGCATACCATTTCGCATTTTCGAGCTTTTTTGCATCGTACATTTTTTCAAAATCGGAAATATTAAGTCCGACACTTTGAAGATATGCCGTGATTTCATCCGCAGACGGAGCGTCACTCAATATATTTCGTATCTCGTTCCACTTTTCCTTATATACGGATATTTTATCCTCATTATATACTCCCGCCTTGCTCTGAAGCTCAATCACTCCCTGTGCGGCAGTGCCGTAAACAGAGCGTATTTTGCTTTCCCATTCCGCACGGTCAAACTCCTGTTCCTGCTTGGGTACATCAAGCTTTAATATTTCTTCACGCATACGACAGGTATAAACCGTTGAAAAAGCAACGTCCGTGCCGTGCATAAAATACGGCTCATTATTCATGATACCAGTAATTTCAAAGAAATGTGATAAATGATGCTCACTACCCGACGC
>CAKSGP010000304.1 GCA_934454745.1 uncultured Clostridia bacterium | reverse complement strand
GAAAAGAGCGCAAAAACACTCGCCGAGCTGGGCTACGGTAAAAACCCATCTGTCCGCGGTGCGGTCCGCTCAAATCAGGTGCTTAAAAAATATCTCCGCGTCGTTACGGACGATTTAGACGGTGCAGACAAGGTAAGCAGTGATAACACACCGCTGCCGACCGAGCCGACGGACGGACCCGATAATGCTTCGGACGCTAATGACGGCACACAGACCGACAATATCACAGAGCTTGAAAAACGTCTGCCGGACGGCGTGCGCCGCGGCTCGGTCTCGGTCGCAAACGCAGGCAGACTTGACCTTGAAAATGCCCGCTTCTTTATCGACAAGGAGCGCTCGTATTCAGCCGAGGTCAGATTTGAAAAGAAGGGAAGCAACCCCGTCACCGTCGTGATTGTCGCCTGCCTGACTATCGTCACCGCTCTGCTTGCCATAAAGGTACTGCCCGACCTGCTCCGTATGCTCGATAACTTTATCGGAATGGTCAAGGGGCGGTAAGCACTCAGCATTTTGCGGCAAAAGCGCCCGAGAGATGCCACCGCATGGGTGCGCCCGAACTGCGTCGCACACGGATATGCCTGAACAACGCACCCGAACGATACAATAACACGGCGATTGCAAGGAACTTTTCAAAGCTAAAAAGTCTTAAAACAGCCTTGGAAGGCTTGGAAGGCTAAAAAAGTCCGAAAATAGATTTAAAAAAGCTTTTTTAAATCCCAAAAAACTTGGAAAAGAGCTTTGAAAAAGGCTTTGAAAAAACGGAAATCTCAAAAAAACTTTTTCTGAAATTCTGAAATTTCAAAAATAAAAAATCGGAGGGTACTCAGACGAGCGCCCTCCTTTTTATTATTCTGTTGTTAGTGTCCTGCCCATTAAGTTGTTAAAAAGTCCCGGCGTCAGTTTTCGATCCTATCAAAGGATTCTCTTGCGCGGAAAACAAGCGAAATGCACCATATTCCGGCGAGAGCTACGATGGTATAAATTATCCTGCTGAGCACCGCAGTCTGACCGCCGCAGATCCATGCGACTATATCAAACCTGAAAAGTCCGATACTTCCCCAGTTAAGTGCGCCTATAATTGAAATGATAAGCGCAATTCTATCCATAATCATGATTGAATTCCTCGTTTTTTGTTGCCGCTCCGGCGGAACACACAGAGCGCGGCGGCATTATTTTTGCCGTCTGTATTTATTATTTTCTGCCAGACGCCGTAATAATCAAGGAAATTTGAGGTATGGATACTATATTAAAAATAAATTTTAAATAAATAATATATCAAATAAATATTTCAACGGGTCAATTTAGTAATCAATAAACTGATTTCAAAATATGCAACCCACAAAACAACGGGAGCAAACATAATGTTTGAGATCAGCAGCCATTTGAATTTCCTGTCTGCGAATGCGGGACGCTTTGATTTATAGGAAAGCACGACCGCGGCTGTTGAAAGCGCAAGCAAAATACCGTAAATACCGTACAAAGTGATAATCAGAACCGCATATACTTCACCGCCATTCAAAGTATAAGCCGCCAATGCAAGAACAGCCATAAAAGCAAGCGCATAGCAAACAAATCCTAAAACAATTTCGATGATCGAAGCAATCAAATGCCACTTTTTCGGAGTGCGATAGGTCTTTAAATTTGAAGAGGAAAATTCAGTGCTTTTAATAACATCATTATTTGTGTCCAGGGTGTTCTCCTTTTTTTGTTATATTTTCGTTTAAATTTTCAGGGATTCGATCGCAATTAAAGCTTACATTGGGATTATATCATGATTTCGTAACAAACGCAATAGTATTTTAGACTTTTATCACAAAAAGTATAATATTTTCGTGAAATAGTTATAGCATTTTATGATTTTGTTGTATACATTTAAAGACAATGTTTATTGTTGAAACAATCAGGCAACCGTCGGAGGACACGATAATGATGTTTGAGACTATCGACTGCATTATTTCCTTCCTGCGCTGCGGCACCGTGGTGACGCCGCAGCGTTTTCGACGCCCCGCAAGCAGAAATTTTCCAGAAACTTTGTAGGGGGCGGCACCTTTGACGCCCCGGTAACCCGGCGTCCCTCGCCACTAAAAACTTCCCACAAACAAATAGAACAGCGCACTAATGATGTTCGCACTGAATTATATGGCTGCTCGCTGAAGCCAAAAATTTTCGCTAACCAATTTTTTGATCCATATAAAAAGCCAAACGGAAGAAATATTTGCCGCGAAATCGCGTCAAAATATTTGTCGCGTTTTTGCGCCAAATAACGACTTTCCCTACGGGAAATTCCCTGCGGGAAAGATCGGCGGGGGCGCAGGGGGGAAGAACCAATTTGGCAAACGAAGTAAGCCAAAAATTGGTGCCAAAAATTGGTGCCAAATTTGACGGCAGCGTGAGCGCGGTTCCTTCTCCCGGTCATAAAAAGCTAAAAATTCAAACTTAACCAAGGT
>CAKSGP010000303.1 GCA_934454745.1 uncultured Clostridia bacterium | reverse complement strand
TGAAAGCGGAGATATAACCGACAGGCACGCCGAAATATGGTATTTCCCGAATTGGGAAAGTATGGCGGAGGGTTAACCCTCCGCCATATCAGAATTTATTGTATTATAATATAACAGCCTCGGAAGGCGTACAACTATATGCTGTGCGCCCGATTTTGGTGTGTGACAGGTGTTTCCGGCTAGATTTTTAAGCAAAGAAAAAACGCTCAAAGCCGCATCAATAAAGGCTTTGGGCGGTGGTGCGGGTAAGAGGACTTGAACCTCCACGACCTTGCGATCATTAGAACCTGATGGTAACGCCACCTCGGTGTCACATTAATTTCAGGCGTTTTTAAGGCTCATCCTGCGTTGTGCCAAACAAAACGCGCATAAAATCGCGCCTGCCGTACAGCACTCGTACAATATATACCGTTTCACTTTGGACACGGTAAAAGGCGGTATAATTACCGCAAACAAGATAGCGATAATCCGTTTCAAAACCCACTATTCCCGAAAGCGCAGGAGCGGAATTCGGAAAGCTCTCAAGCATACGGATATTTTTCATAATCTTATTTATTGTATTATTTGCCGCCTGCTCGCTTAAAAGCTCATCGGTAATATATGATTTAATTTGCTGTAAATCCTTTATTGCCTCTGGCGAAAATTTTATCTCAGCCATTGTCTGCACCCAAAAGCCTTTCGAGCGGGTCGTAAGTATAGTTAAGCGACGGTATTCCGTTTTGTTTTACGGTATATACGGCGTCAGGGTTTTGTCCCTCTAAAGTGTTGCCGTATACATATCCTATTTCTTGTGTTCCGAGTAAAGAGTTACGAACAATCGAGCTTAGTCGGTTGGTTTTATCCTCATAATTATACTTTGCAGAGGAAATAAGAATATTTCCGTTAAGCTGTGTTCCCGAATACTCCCGTACGCCCACAAGACGGTTGGCAAGATCGTAAGTGTATTTTGTGCGGGTGTTCTTAAACCTGTCAATAAGGTTGGAGATAAGTCCCGTACTGCCGTACAGATACTCTGCCGATTTACCGCTGTCTCCATTATACACCTTTGAGGTTAGGAGATGTCAATAAAAATGAGCCAAGAGAACCGTCACCTCGTCTCTACGATGCCCCTTCTGTGTACCCCCCCTCATTGCTTTTTTGTCCACCATGCTTCCACTTCACTGTTCCAATAGGTATTATTACTGCCATACTGCCGTATACTATGTATGACAATAATCTAACAAAATAATCTAGCAAAGGCATTTTATAAACAGATATCTTTACTTGTCCTTCCATTCGATAAATATTTGTTCTGAAAAAATGCATTTTCATTACATACTTAGTTCCGTCGTTTGCAGTGTATTTGTATCTACTAAATCCTGAAAGTAAATCACCCGTTAGATTTGAAATGGTTTTTTTTTCAATTAATTGACCAAATAAATCTTTTTTGTATAAGTAATCACCAGTACTTATTAATAATTCATTATTTTGGTCAATTGTGAATTTATAACCTCTTGAAGTCATTGGATCTATCTTATTTATGATTTTACCTTCACTATTTAAAACTTCTATATTATCCTTGCCTATATAGAGGTTTCTATCATCATCAACTGCAAAGCCTTTGTATGAAATGCATACTTTTCCCGAAGCTTGAATAATAAGTATAAACATAACAAACGGCCAGACTATCAAAATAAAATTCCTTAAAAATCGGGGCATTTTCATAATATCATCTACCAACTTATTACTTTATTATAAAACTTATCTAAAGAATCAAATATATTTATATAATATACTTGGGAATATGTTATATCACCATGTAACTCAAAAGGAATAGGTGCACCCAATCCTGCCATAATTGTTCCTCCGTGATATATTTTATTAGATTTGCTATCAGAAAAGCAAGTATATTCCATCCCAACACTTATACCTAATGCATCTGCTGAGCCTCCGACTTGGGCTGATGCACCATCAAGTTTATCAACGCTTGGAGCTGATGTTCTTGTCCTGTAAACACTTGCAGATGCTGATGGCGATCCTCCGCCTCCTCCACCTGATATAGATACACCTATGTTACCTTTTTTATCATATACAACTCCGACAGAAATTGTTCCGCTTGCTCCAAAACTTCCTGTTGCTGTTATACTAGAAGATGTGGTTCCCTTTATAGTTTTGTTCCAAACCTTTTTGGCTGTATTTGTAACAGGTTTTATTATTTTTGTTGTTACCCATTTAACAGCCTTCTTTGCCCAATTTTTTATGCTTTTCCACGAATGACCATCGGGATCAATGTTATTAACCGGATTATTAGCACAATAAGAAAACATATTATAACCATTTATATCGTTCGCATTTAGCTGTGAATCCGCATTCAAAAACCTACCGGTTTCAGGGTCGTATCTGTGTGTTCAGCCGGTACCAAAAAGTCAAGAACTATTTTTGCTCAGCTGATTCTCTATGTGATACGACTTCG
>CAKSGP010000302.1 GCA_934454745.1 uncultured Clostridia bacterium | reverse complement strand
TATTTAGGCGCAGATAAAGAAACTGCCTCTACCATTGTCACAATAACAATGGTGTTTTTGGGTGCTTTTTTAACAGGACTTAATATATATCCTAAAATAGCAAAGCACGGCGGTGCAGGAACACTTGTACCTGTTACAGGATTTGCAAACGCTGTTGCAGCACCTGCACTTGAGGCGAAAACCGAAGGCTACGTTTTAGGAGTGGGTGCTAAAATATTTACTATTGCAGGCCCCGTTATACTTTTCGGTACTATTTCATCTGTTATATGCGGCATAATATATTTTTTTATCAAATAGTAAAATAACTCTTGAAATAATCACGGACTTGTTATATAATGTATGATAAAATATGATAAATATTTCGACATATTTATTTTTACAGAAAGGACATATATTAATATGACTAATCCAAAAGCTGCTCTTATTATGGGTTCGGATTCGGATTTTGACAAAGTTAAGGGCTGTATAACAAAGCTTAAAGAATTTAATATTGAGGTTGAAGTCAATGTAATATCAGCTCATCGCACACCACAAAAAGCAATGGAATATGCACAAAAGGCAGAAGAAAACGGTATAGACGTTATCATCTGTGCCGCGGGTATGGCTGCACACCTTGGCGGTGTTGTTGCGGCAAATACAACCTTGCCCGTTATCGGAATTCCTATTGAATCAACATTTTCAGGTATGGACGCACTTTTAGCTACCGTTCAGATGCCCCCCGGTATCCCCGTTGCAACAGTAGGTGTAAATAACGGCACAAATGCAGGTATTCTTGCGGCAGAAATGCTTTCGCTTAAATATGATTATATAAAGCCTATGTTAAAAGATGCACGCCGTAAAATGGCAGAAGCAGTAGAGGCAAAAGACGTAGTTATAAAAGAAAAAGCGGCATCGCTTTAACATAAGAAAAAAGGAGATTAAAGATATGGCAACTGATGCATATAAAAAAGCAGGTGTAAACGTAGAGGCAGGATATGAATCTGTAAAGCTAATCAAAGATGATGTAAAAAGAACAGCAATTGAGGGTGTACTTGGCGGAATAGGCGGTTTCGGCGGTTTGTTTGAAATTCCACAGGGTTATAAAAATCCTGTACTTGTTTCAGGAACTGATGGTGTCGGAACAAAGCTTCGCATCGCATTTTTGATGGACAAGCACGACACTATTGGTCAGGACTGTGTTGCAATGTGTGTAAATGACGTTGCGTGCTCCGGTGCAAAGCCCTTATTTTTCCTTGACTACCTTGCAGTAGGTAAAAACTATCCTGAGAAAATTGCACAGATTGTTAAAGGTGTAGCAGACGGATGTGTTAAGGCAGGCTGTGCTTTAGTAGGCGGTGAAACTGCAGAGATGCCCGGATTCTATCCCATAGACGAATATGATCTTGCAGGATTTAGCGTAGGCGTGGTTGAAAAGGACAAGATTACGGACGGAGACCGTGCAAAAGCAGGCGACAAGCTTATAGGTATCGCATCAAGCGGTGTACACTCAAACGGGTATTCGCTTGTAAGAACACTCTTTGACTTAAACGGCGATAAAGCAAAGGAAAACTTAAACGAATACAGTGAAAAGCTTGGTATGACAGTCGGAGAAGCACTTCTAACTCCCACAAGAATATATGTTAAGCCTCTTTTAAAGCTTATTGATGAGGTTGGAATAAATACTGTATCTCACATTACAGGCGGAGGTTTTATTGAAAACGTTCCGAGAATGCTTCCTGACGGTCTTAAGGCTGTTATACATAAAGGAACGTGGGAGGTCCTTCCAATATTTGATATTATGCAGGAAAAAGGAAATATCCCTGAAGCAGATATGTATAATACATTCAATATGGGAATCGGTATGATAGTTGCAGTTGATGCTGATAAGGCAAAGGCGGCAGTTGAATGTCTTGAAGCAGCAGGCGAAAAAGCAAGCATTATAGGCGAGCTTGTAGCCGGTGAGAAAGATGTTGAAATAGTATGAAAAACATCGGCGTACTGATTTCAGGAGGCGGTACAAACCTCCAGGCTTTGATTGATAAACAAGGCAGTGTCATTAAAAGCGGAAGGATCGTTTGCGTATGCTCAAACAGTGCATCAGCATACGGTCTTACACGTGCTGAAAATGCAGGTATTCCCACAAAGGTAATCCGCAAAAACGCAGACTGCGGCGGAAGTATTGATGAGTTTAACCACAAAATTTGCGAGTATATGAAAGAAATGAAGGTTGACATTATTGTTCTTGCCGGTTTTCTTTCAGTACTCGGCGGCGAACTCTTAGAGGAATATACCAACCGAATAGTAAATATTCACCCATCACTTATCCCCTCCTTCTGCGGTGACGGATATTATGGGCTTAAGGTTCACGAGGAAGCCTTAAAATATGGGGTTAAGGTTACAGGTGCTACGGCACATCTTGTAAACGAAATAACAGACGGCGGTAAGATACTTATGCAGAAGGCTGTCTATATACAGG
>CAKSGP010000301.1 GCA_934454745.1 uncultured Clostridia bacterium | reverse complement strand
ATTTTTACCGCACACCAACCCTCAGGTGCGTATTTGTCACATATTGCCGTATCACCGTAATCCTTCTCAACTCTGCCACTACTTCCCATTTTCATAAGGATTTTGTTTACCGTATATAGTACAGTTTCTTTCATACCTCTTAAATCATCAATGTCCTTGCGGTAAAGTATCTGTGCTCCTTTTCCGTTTTCCACAAAATGGACATCGCATATGTTTGTTTGGGTATCTATAATCTTTAGCACGTCGCAATATCCGCGTCCGTATGCACGGACTCCGCATTTTAACGGAAACGTAAGCATGCTGGTCCCTGCATCGAGTATCCTACAAGGAACACCTGTTTTTTCAAAATACAGTATTCCCCTGCTCTCTCCGTATCTTAAATAGAAATCATTTTTTAAGTCTATGGATTTTTCTGTATACATTTTTAATCAACTCCCGCAAATATCTTTCATATTTAATTTTAACCAATAAAACTGTTGACAATTCAAGAAAAAAAATGTATAATAATATTTGATTATATGTTGGAAAGGTAATGATGAAATGTCAGAAAATAAAGAAATCATCTTGACAAGCGAAGGAAAAGCTAAGCTTGAAGCAGAGCTTTCTCACCTGATAAACGTAACACGTAAGGAAGTTTCCGAGAAAATCAAGGAAGCACGTTCATTTGGTGATTTGTCAGAAAATGCAGAATATGATGCGGCAAAAGATGAACAGGCGGAGGTTGAAGCAAGAATCAGCCAGCTTGAAGCTATGCTAAAGAAAGCAAAGGTTGTCGAGGTAGAGTCGAATGACGCTATTTCCGTAGGAAAGAAAGTCACTCTTGAATTTTTTGGCGAGCTTGCAGAACTTATGGGTATGGCAGGAAAGGCTAATTATTCAATAGTCGGTTCTTCTGAGGCGGATCCCGCTTTAAACAAGCTTTCTTATGAATCTCCCATCGGAGCTGCCTGTATTAATAAGACTGTCGGCGATATTGTAAGTGCTGAAACACCGGGCGGCACTGTTGAGTTTAAAGTTCTCGCTATCGAAAAAGCATAATATATAGTATTTATTTAAAAGCTGTGTAATCTTGCACGGCTTTTTTTCATATCCATTAAATGAGGTGGTTCTTGTGATAAATATACTAATCGTTGCATATTCGGTAATGGCATCAATAATCGGTGCGGGATTTGCCTCAGGACAGGAAATTCTATTGTATTTTGTATGTTTTGGCAGACAGGGCATAATAGGTGTTGTTATAACTGCCATAATTTTTACATTGCTTGTATTTACTGTTCTCTATACCTGTATTAAAAATCAATACAAAAGCTATGATGAATTTCTTTCTATTTTCAAATCCACAGGTATCAGGATTTTTATAAAGTTCGTAACACTCCTTTTTTCCTTTGCCGTATATGGTGCTATGCTCTCTGCCACAGGGGAACTGCTTTTCGACTTCTTTGGAATTCCCCAGGCTTTGGGTACACTTATTTGTGCGGTAGGTGCAATTGCACTTTTTAGAGCGTCTGGCAACGGTATTTTTACCCTTAACGGATTTTTGGGAATTATCCTAGTTATATTAATTACAATTTCAGCACTGTATATGTTAAGCTACCGTGAATTTCACGCATTTTCCCCAAGCTTTTTACCGCCCGTAAACAGTGCTTTTATTTATTCGGGATACAATCTCATTTCTCTTATACCGGTACTTGTTACACTTTCTCAAAAACTAAAAACACGCAGTGATGCACTATCTGCATCCTTTTGCGTAGGCGGTGCATCAGTAATCATTATGGGACTTATATTCTGTTTAATTTCCATTTATGCCGGAAAAATCAACCTTGGGGAGCTTCCTATGATCACTCTTGCGAGACGGCAAAACATGATTTTTGCCACATTTTATGGTTTTGTACTGGCGTGTGCAATTATAACAACACTGATTTCCTCCGGCGGCGGACTCTTTAACGCACTTATGATAAGGAAAAAAACCTTGCATATTAGCCTTATTACAATGCTTGCATATTGTCTTTCAAGCATTGGTTTTTCAAATATTATAAATACTGCTTACAGACTTTGCGGAATATTCGGTATTATGGTCTGCGCTATAACCGTGTTTTCTGCACTAAAAAAGAAAACGTATTATAAATAAAATGTGTTTTTTGGCGTTTTTAAATGATTTAAGCTGTTAAATAGAGATTTTTAGTATTTTTATAATATAATTGACTTGTATATAAAAAACCTATGGGGTAAATTTTCCCCATAGGTTTTAAGTATCTCTTTTAATTAAATGATTATTCAGTACTATACTCTTGCTATATTTATTATTATTTTCTATTTTTTCATTTAATAATATAGCTGAGTTTTTACCTAGTAAAAACATATTTTGATCTATTGTTGTTAATTTTGGCTCTATCATTTCACTAAGTTCAATATTATCATATCCAACTATAGACAGATCTTTTGGAATATTTATATTA
>CAKSGP010000300.1 GCA_934454745.1 uncultured Clostridia bacterium | reverse complement strand
ATATGGCAACTGCTGATCAGATTAAAAACGGGGATTTTGATGGTATAACCGCTGCTTGTAAAAAGGCAATAGATATATCAATAGGCTTTGAACTTGCACATGTAGGTGTAAATAATGAAAACGAAGATACAGCATTAAAGGGTGCTGAAAAGATGGGAGAGATTTTCCGTATGCCTGTGAAAGTCGGTAACTCATCAATATTTACAGGAACAGCAGTAGAATTTATGAAAACTATGTTTTACGGTGCCAAGGGCCATATTGGATATAAAACAAATTCTATGTCCAGAGCATTGGCGTATTTTAAAGCTAACAATATCGAAGTCCTTGAAGAAAGTATCCGCAAAGACGGCAACGGAAAATTAGTATCTGCCTATTTAAAAGATGAAATTTGCGGTTTTGCAGTGCATATTGTAAGAAAGTGAGGATTAATAAAAATGAAAAAAGCAGTTTTAGTTACAGCAGGTGCTAAAGGCACTGGATATGCAATTTCCGAGCGTTTTGCACGGGAAGGAAGAGATGTTTTTATAACAAGCAGAAAAGAAGAGGAATCAGCAACAGCTGCAAAGAAACTATCAGAACAATATGGCGTTTTTGTAAAAGGCTATGTAATGGACTTAGTGGACAGAGAAGCCATTAACAGAATGTTCGAGGATATAGATTCTATGGGCTATTATGTTGAAACTGTTTGTCATAATGCCGCAAATCTTCATCTCGCAAAAGATCCTTCAAAAGGAATTGACTTTTTCGACATAACCCCTGAAGAATTTGCTTCAGTGCTTGAATCAAATATGGTTGGAAACTTTACGATTGCAAGACTGGCCGCTATGCGTATGAAAGAAAACGGCGGCGGAGCATTCGTGTTTGTAAGCTCAAATTCAGCAGTACGACCGAATCAAAACCGCGTGGCATATGTAGCATCAAAAGGCGGTATAAACTCAATGTCAAAATCACTTGCTGTTGACCTTGGTCAATACGGAATACGCAGTAATGTTATTATGCCCGGAACAATTAAAACCGAGCGTTGGGTAGGCATGGGTGATAAGCAGATATCCAACGGAACAATGGTACCGATAGGTGACATCTCTGATTTTGAGGATATTGCAAATGCAGCTTGGTTCTTAGGTACAGATGAATCTAAGAATATTACAGGTGCTGAACTTGTGGTAGACGGAGGTATGACTTGCCAGCTTTACCCTGAAATTTTAAACAAATATCGTGCAGAGGAAATTGCAGAAAAGGAGAGAAACAAGTGAAAATAATACTTGGAGCAATAAAAGAATTTAATGATGATGCACTTATGCTTGCAAAACAGTTAGGTGCTGAAGGTTTCCATTTTAATACTCCGCCTATTGCGACGTCTGATGAGAATTTCTGGTCAGAACGATCACTGAAATGGCTTAAAGAATACACTGAAAAATTTGACCTTAAGCTTGAAATGATAGAGAATGTACCCATAAGATTTTTCGATAAAATAATTATGGGGTTACCGGGCAGAGATGAGCAGATTGAAAACTATATAAAAATACTTCAAAATATGGGCAAGGTTGGTATACCGATTCTCGGACACCATTTTTGCCCGACTTGGGCGTGGCGTACAAGCATAACAAAGTCTTATCGCGGCGGTGCAAAAGTTTCTGCGTATCGCAAGGCAGACGAGGCAAGGGTTCCTAATGCATATGCTGTCAGCAAGCATCATATGGTATCAATGGACGAAAATGCAGTTCCGCCTACGAGGGAACAGCTTTGGGATAACTTTACATACTTTATTAAAGCAGTTATTCCCGAAGCCGAAAAAGCAGGCGTTAAACTTATAACTCACCCATCAGATCCGCCGCTTCCGGAGGTTGCAGGTGTCGCAAGAATATTTATCTCTAAAGAGGATTATATCAAAGCTGAAAAGATTGCCGATAATCCTGCATGGGGAATAAATTTCTGTATGGGAACATTTTCACAGCTTGGCGGAGAAGAGACCGTTATCGATATGATAGACGAATTTGTGCCTAAAAACAGAATACATATGGTGCATTTCCGTGATGTACAGGGAACTTTGGAAGACTTTAGCGAGTGTTATTTAGGCGAAGGCAGATATAATCCGTCAAAGATTATGCTTGAGCTACATAAAAAAGGCTATAAAGGACTCGTTCTGGATGATCACGTTCCGTACCTGACAAACGATACACGTTGGGGACATACATCAAGAGCTTATGAATTTGGCTTCTTAAATGGTATGGCAAATATGATGAATTATAACTTAGGCTTGTAATAGCTGTACAACTATCACAAGGAATTTCTTGTCTGAATACAAAAGATTTATATTAGAGAAGAAGAATTTGAAAAGAATACATCAAAAAAGATTATAAGATCTAAATTTCTTGAGGGGGTTGATAAGGTTGGAATATAAAATTAAAGAAATAATTGCAAATTATTTAGGAATGGAGGTGAAAGATATAGATTTAAAGATGGATATAATAGAGGATTTAGGCATTAACTC
>CAKSGP010000299.1 GCA_934454745.1 uncultured Clostridia bacterium | reverse complement strand
CAACAGCATCAGGATCAAGCTTAATGGAAACAAGCTCACGCTTTCCGTTTATAACAACACTAACAGCACCGCCGCCGGATGTTGCACTAATCTCCTGCTCCTCTGTTTCCTGCTGAACACGTTCCATTTCCTCCTGCATTTTCTGTGCCTGTTTTATAACGCTGTTCATATTCTGTTTCTGATTCATTCCTGCTCCCGAAAAACCTTTATACTTTCCCATTTTTAAATTCCTCTTTTCTTATTTTTATATTTCTTCATCGTCGCCGTCATCAAGCTCACTCTCGTCTAAGAACTCCTCGCGGTCATCTTCTATTACAGATTGTTCCCCCGCATCAAGAGGCTCTTTCAAAATAAGCTCTTGTCTGTCGCCGTCGGTTATTATACTTGAAAATTGATTAAAAAACTCATTAAACTTATCATGAGGCTCTGACGCCTCTGATACTGTATCGGACTTTTCCGATACATTCTCATTTTCTGCATCAGGCTTTTTGTTTGTTTTGGGCAAACTGAATGGGTTTAAGATATTACGCTGGTCAAATTCACCGCGATTTGCAATCTTAATTGTATAGTCCGTTGCCGATACTTCCTTAAACAGCCTGCGGATTTCATCAATATGATTCAAAGCACTGCCAAGGGTAAATGAATCCCTTTCCTCAGGGACAAGTATTATTAGTCCCTCCCTATCAAATGTCACCGTGCAGTTTCTAAGAAGCATTACATAGGGACACTCTTTTTTTAACATCTGTGCAATAAGCTTTTCCCAATTCCGTGCAAGGACTGCTGTGGGATAATCAAAATTAAGCTCCTCCTCAGGTATGGGAACAAACATACGTGAGGATTGCTTTGTATTCTCAGGTTCCGGCTCAGACTCTTCCTCAACTTCCGCCCTCGCCGTTACTCCGTTTTTTATTGCTTCCTCCACACGTTCTATTCTGCGGACTAAATCACTGTTATCAACTGTGTTCTCCTGTGTCTTAACAGGCATCACACCTGTTATAATCTTCGCTTCAACTGCTGAAAGCCTGTCCATAACCGCCTCAGGACTTGAATCCATATCAGGTCTTGCAATCTTGATAAATGCAAGCTCATAAACTATTCGTGCAGATTTTGCCACACGTGCATCTGCTATTGCGTTTGAAATCAAGGTTGTTGCGTGATTTATCTTGTCGAAGGTAAGCTTTTCGCTTTGTGATTTATATCTCACAAGAGTTTCAGGATCTGTATCTATAAGTGTTTGGGGGTTTGGCGATATTTTACACAGCATAAGTGACCTAAAATGTGCAAGCTGTGACGTCGCAAGTTGTGACAGCTCTTTTCCGTCTGCTATGGCTTTATCAATTATTGCAATAACACGTGATGCATCACCCTCTGCTATCGCGTCTGTCAGGTCAAAAACCGTGTCCTGTGACGATATTCCCAAGGTCTGTTCAATATCCTCTGCCGTTACCTTGTTTCCGCAGGCGGATATTACACGTTCCATAATGCTTAAACCGTCACGCATAGAACCCTCTGCTAAACTTGCTAAAATCCTGTACGCATCACCTGTTATATCATACCCGTCAGCATATGCAATTTCTTTCATTCGTACAATAATATCCTCATTCCTTATACGCTTGAAATCAAAACGCTGACATCTTGAGAGAATCGTCTGGGGTACTTTATGCGCCTCTGTTGTAGCTAATATAAACACAACATTTTCGGGCGGTTCCTCAAGAGTTTTAAGAAGTGCGTTAAATGCACTTGTAGATAGCATATGCACCTCGTCGATAATATAAACAGTGCGTTTTGCGTTTGATGCAACATAGTTTATATCCTCTATTATTTCACGTATATCGTCAACACCGTTATTTGATGCGGCGTCCATCTCCGTTACGTCCATAATAGAGCCGTCAAGTATACCTCGGCATACCTCACATTCATTACAGGGATTACCATTTTGTGGATTTAAGCAGTTTACCCCACGTGAGAGAACCTTAGCACAAGTTGTTTTTCCTGTACCACGGGTTCCGCAAAAAAGATATGCGTGTCCCACAGCACCTGATACTATTTGGTTTTTAAGCGTTCTTGTTATATGCTCCTGACCTACTATATCGTCAAAAGTCAGGGGACGCCATTTCCTGTATATAGCCTGATGTGCCATACCTTCCTCCCTACGTGTATAAAAAAACGTCCGCATTCCGCGGACGGCATTTGTAGATTTGACCGCAATCGGTTATTTCCTAAAGCTATTATAAAGGCTCCGAGCGAGTGGCCCGTAACACATCACGAGATCCACTTAGTGCTGCTTGGTTCCCCACCTGACACGGTTCACGGTACGCAATCGCACGGACTCGCTCATCATCGCCATATAATCATTAAATGTTTCTTAACTACTTTATTATACTATACTTTTTACAAAAGTGCAATAGTTATTTTAAACTTTTAGCAAAATTCTTAATCGGTTTTTATATTAACATTCAAACGGATATTTGCATTATACGGATCAAGCACAAA
>CAKSGP010000298.1 GCA_934454745.1 uncultured Clostridia bacterium | reverse complement strand
TTTGTCCATATTCAAAGGGTGAGCCCGAAATTCCCGATGCAGTTTACGAAGTTCACAGAAATGCTTGGGAGAAGGATCAGCAAATAATTGAATATGGTATGAAAGATGAAAAATAAGTTTTTAATTTATACTTTTTATATTACTCAAAGGTGAATTTTTATGTTATATGTATTAGATACAGCTGATTTAGATGCAATTAGACACTGTAATGAGTTTTATCCTTTATGGGGGGTTACGACTAATCCTTCGATAATTGCAAAGGAAAATACTGAATTTTGGAGGCTTACAGAAGAAATACGCTCTATAATAGGGGATCAAAAAGCGCTTTTTGTCCAGACAGTACAGAGTGAAGCTTCAAAAATTGTTGAGGAAGCAATGCTTTTAAAGAAGAAATTAGGCAAAAACTTTTATGTAAAAATCCCGATTGGAGAAGAGGGACTTAAAGCTACAATGGAACTGAAAAAGATAGGTGTAGGTGTGCTTATGACTGCAATTTTTACACCGGCACAGGCACTGATTGCCGCAAAGGCGGGAGCCGATTTTGTAGCACCATATGTTAACCGTCTTGATAATATTGCAGGGGACGGCGTTGCTGTTGTGGCAGAAATAGTAAATCAGTTTGAAAAATTTGATTTACCGTGCAAGGTTTTAGCCGCAAGCTTTAAAAATACAGAACAGGTACATAAGTGTGCTCAGGCTGGTTGTCATAGTGTTACGGTATCGGCAGATATAATGAAATTGCTAATATCGCACCCTATGACCGATGCTGCAATAGAAGGCTTTAGAAAGGATTGGAAGTCTATCTATGGCGACAAAACCATTTTGGACTTTTAGATTATGAAAAGTGAAGCTTTGAAACAGGCAAAGCAGGCATACATAACCGAGTATGAATGTATAAAGGAAATGCTTAATTATTTTGATGATGAAGTATTTTCAAAGGCGGTCGAGTTGCTTAAAAATGCCTGTCGCATAGGAGCTGTGGGCTGCGGGCACAGCGGAATAATCTGTCAGCATTTTACGCATCTAATGTGTTGCATTGATAAGCCAGCAAAATTTATATCTCCCGCAGAGGCGGTGCACGGTGGCATGGGATTTTTACAAAACGGCGATGTTTGTGTTTTTGCTTCGCGCGGCGGAAAAACAAAAGAGCTTTTGCCGATAATGGATATTTGTAAGGCTAAAAAAGTTAAAATAATTACAGTTACGGAAAATTTGGAATCTCCTTTAGCAATAGGTGCAGATGTTGTTATAAAGCAATTTGTCAACCGTGAAACCGACAAATATAATTGTCAGGGAACCACCTCATCAACAGCATTAGCAGTAATTTTTCATGTGTTGCAAACCGCACTAATAGAGGAAACGAATTTTAAAAATGAGCAATTTGCCTTAGTACATCCAGGCGGCGCCGTCGGTGAAAGGCTAAACAAAAATTGATTTTCAGGAGGAATAAAAATGGAATTTAAATTTTTTCAAAAAGAATTGGAGCTACAGTCGAGGGGTTGGATACCAACATTTCACGATATATCAAAGGAAATTATTGAAATAGTAAAGGCATCCGGTGTTAAAAACGGTACAGTTACAATTGCTTCTCATCACACCACTTGTTCGGTCATGGTTCAGGAATGCTCACACGATATTGATACCTTTGATCTTGAATATTTACAGCACGACCTTCTTGATATTATGAGAAAGATGATACCGGATTATACCGAAGAGGGCGATTATCGGCATCCCGGTCCTATACATTCGAAATTCGGCAGATATGTTAATGAACCCGGAGATTTTACAAGTATGAATACCGACGGTCATTTGCGTTCGGTTTTCTTCGGCAGAAGTTAAACTATGACAATTAAAGACGGGGAATTGGACGGCGGCGAATTTGCCCATGTATACTTTGTTGATTGGGATCATGTGAGGGCGCGCCGCAGGCAGGTCAATGTAACCGTTATGGGAATTGCCGATGAAGTTGAAGACAGAAAGTGGAATAACGGTGAAGTTATTAATACATTACATAAGTTTACAGACGAAGAAAAGGCTTATGATGTTCATTACACTCTTCAACAGGAAAGATAAGAGGATTGGGATGAAAAGACAAATAAGAACCCCTTATTTCGAAGTAGGTACTAAAAACTATGTGTATGGCGATAAGTTGCTTGAATATGCTATTGCGGCAGATAAAGCGGCAGAAAAATATGATATAGATGTTTTATTTATCTGCCCTCCCATAGAAGTTCGCAGAGTTGCAGAAAACACAAAGAACCTATTTGTGTTTTCTACATATATGGATACTTTGCGTCCCGGAAGAGGATGTGCGGATATTTTACCTGAAGGACTTAAAGCCGCAGGTGCTGTGGGAGTTATGGTAAATCATTGCGAAAAGCCTATGTCTTTGCCACAAATTAAAGCTACAATTGACCGTGCAAAAGAACTCGATATGTATATATTTGCTTGTGCTGATACATTAAATGAAGCTAAAGCTATGGCTCAGTTGCATCCTGAT
>CAKSGP010000297.1 GCA_934454745.1 uncultured Clostridia bacterium | reverse complement strand
ACCATACGCTCCTCATCAACTTCAATTTTAACTGATAAAAAGCCTTCCTTTTCGCCTCTGTTAAGAGCGAGAATTCTGTGGGGAGCAAGTCCTGCGAGTTTTTGTGAAAATTCGTAATAATTGCTATATACACTGTCCTCGTCCTTTGTATTCTTTGATGTTATATAACCGTTATCCTGTGTCATTTCGCGGAGCTTTTTGCGGAAATCTGCGTTGTTGCTTATGTTTTCGGCGATTATATCCATAGCACCCATAAGTGCATCTTCTGCACTCATAATACCTTTTTCTTCATTGATATATGTCTCTGCCTCAATATCGGGATCAAAATCCCTTTTTTGCTCCATAATAAGAAGTGCAAGAGGCTCAAGTCCCTTTTCCTTTGCAACGCTTGCACGTGTCTTTCGCTTCGGACGATAAGGACGGTATATATCCTCAAGCTCGGAACTTGTATTTGCATTTTCAATAGCCTGAGAAAGCTCGTCTGTGAGTTTGCCCTGCTCGTCTATAAGACGTATAATATCCTCACGTTTTTCTGCAAGAGAACGCAAAGCCGTAAGACGTTTATAAAACTCACGGAGGGCAGTATCGTCCATTGAACCGGTGGCTTCTTTTCTGTATCGTGCAATAAATGGGACTGTGTTTTGGCTATCAATTAAATCTATTACATTTTCTGCCTGCCATTGTTTTATGTTAAGTTCAGCACATAAAATTTCGACAATTTTAACTTCTTTTTCTTCCATTGTACAATTCCTCCAAAAAAGCGGTAACATAAAAGACAAATTTGTAACCCGTTTGAAATATTTTTTTCAAAAAAGTGTATACAAACTGAAATAAATGTGTTATAATTATCACGTATACAATATATAGTATAAATTTTGTAATAAAAATCAAAATATGCTACTATTGTGTTTTAAAATATCACGATAATTATACTCTGTTTTGTAACATTTTACAAGTATATTTGTCAAAAAATAATAAACTTGAAAAAAATCTGAAAAAATTTAAAAAAACTATTGCGTTTTCCGTATATTTGATGTACAATAATAACAGATGGGAGCAAATTGGAGCGTTTGGGAGCAAAACGGTTCAATTAAATCCAAATGGGAGAGCTTGTAACAAAAAAACGAATTTGATTGCTACAAATATTACATTAAATGCGGAAGGCGGTGATATATATGGTAAGCTTTGTTGACGAATACGAGCGTCAGCTTGATGAGCGTGGGAGAATAATACTTCCCTCAAAGCTTCGTGAGGAAATTCACGATACTGTTTATATCACGCAGTCTACATCAGAGGAATGTCTTCATCTTTATACTGAAGAGGAATGGGAGAAAGTTGCCGAAAAGGTTAATCAGCTTCCCACCGCAACCGATCGCAATGCCGCAGCATTTGTAAGACTGTTTTTTGGTAAAGCAACGGCTGTTAATGTGGACAAGCAGGGCAGAGTTCCGATTTCAAAAAGGCTTTTAGAATTTGCTGGACTTTCAAAGGACGTTGTTCTTGTAGGTGCCAATACTCGCCTTGAAATATGGGATGCGCAGAAATGGAATGATTATCAGCAGGAGCTCTCAAGCGTTATGTTAGACGGTATCCTCAAGTATAATCTTAACATCTGAGGAGCAGGGTATGGAATTCAAGCATTACTCGGTACTTCTTAAAGAAAGCGTGGATTATCTTGATGTCAAGCCTGACGGAATATATGCCGATGCAACATTGGGCGGCGGAGGGCATTCTTATGAAATTCTTAGCCGCGGTGCAAAAAAACTTATAGGTATTGACCGTGACATTGATGCAATAAATGCAGCATCAAAAAGACTTGAGTGCTTTGGAGATAAATTCATAGCATCAAACAGGAATTTCAGCGAAATCAAGGATATACTCAGAGATGTCGGCATTGAAGCACTCGACGGTGCCGTTATGGATTTAGGCGTAAGCTCATATCAGCTTGATAATGCAGAACGCGGGTTTTCCTATATGCACGATGCGCCCCTTGATATGCGTATGAACCGCACAAATCCAAAGAGTGCATTTGACGTGGTAAACGGCTATACCGAAAAGGAACTCACAAGGATATTTTATGAATACGGTGAGGAGAAATGGTCTCTACGTATTGCAAAATTTATTATAGAACGTCGGAGAGAAAAAGCAATAGAAACAACAGGGGAGCTTGCTGATATTATAAAGGCGGCAATCCCCAAAGCCGCAAGAGCAGACGGAGGCCATCCGGCAAAACGTGTGTTCCAGGCAATAAGAATAGAAGTCAACGGCGAGCTCGAAATATTAAAAGATGCTGTATATAGCTTCATAGATGTCTTAAAACCCGGGGGCGTACTAAGTGTTATTACGTTCCATTCTTTAGAGGACAGAATAGTTAAAAAAACATTTCAAGAGCTTGCAAAAGGATGCACTTGTCCTAAAAGCTTTCCGGTGTGTGTTTGCAACAATACACCTAAGGTAAAGATTTTAACATCAAAGCCTGTTCTGCCGTCAGAGCAAGAGCTTA
>CAKSGP010000296.1 GCA_934454745.1 uncultured Clostridia bacterium | reverse complement strand
GTATGATACTGTGGCTAGGTTGTGGTCAGAGTATACAAAAAATAATATTTATAGGAGGAGTGTAGCGAATGAAAAGAAATAAGATTACTGCGTTTTTACTGTCAGCAGTTATGACAATGTCCATAGCATCCCCGGCAATTCATGCAGCCGATACAGCATTGAAAAAATCGGATTATCAGTATTTTTTAAATAATTCTGATGTGACTGCATACGTCGAAATGGGCGAAAAGATCAATGGTAAGAATATGGGATTTATTGACGGTATCGCACAAGGTATAACTTCTAAATCAGACCCAATATATAATGAGCTTGTAACGCTTGATGGTCTTGATGCAAGAAGACAGGAGAAAGCAAATTCGTACTACTTTACAATTGATGACGAATTTTATGAGAAAGGAGATACGGAGATCCTATTCTCAATAGCATACTATGATTACGGACCTTCACCGGGTAAATTTGATTTTGAATATCACTCAATAGACGGTACGGTAAAATCGGAACCTATTATAAAGCCGCACACAACTAAGGGTTGGAACGTAAGAACAATATGTATTGAAGATATTGATCTTAGTGCGAAATATGAAAATGGTGCAACCATACGAATTGTAAACAATTATTATAACGCATTCAGAAAGGTTGAGGCTGTAAACGTTACAAAGGCAAGGAGAGAAAAACAGGAGGTAAACCTGACTTGTCTTGGAAACGATATAATGCTTCAGTTTGACGATTTGTGTATTCTTAACATTAAGGATTCAAATTACTATAGCAAAGAACTTGCTAATCCTGTAACAGCCTATGATGTACAGGAGCTTATAAACATTATTACAAATAGCAAGGATAAAAACAATGCTTCAAAGAAAGAAACTCTAACTCAGGAACAGTTGCTTGAAATGTTTATGGATGTGTCAGGTATAGTGCCTGAGTATGGAGAAACCGTATTTGATGCGGCAATGCGTATTGGTATTACAAATGACGGCTTTTTCCTATATGATAAAGCCCCTGCAACAAAGTTTAATATGCTTTGGGCAGCGTACAACACACTAATATGCGCTAATAATGAGGACGGAAGCTCACTTTTAGCAAAGCTGATAGCTGACGGATTCTATAATAATAAGAACGTTGATGAAATAGAAAACGAATATTTCAAAAACCTATACAATAAGGACAATTCATCAACTGGTGCGACATCTTTTGATTACTTCCTTAACACCAATGAGCATAGTGCATACATAACATTAGCTAAAGAGTTTGAGGGAAAAGGCATAGAGTTTGTCAATAAGGATAAAACCTACAACTCATATCCTAACTTTAACAAGCTTATGACTTATGACGGCCTGCCGGGCAGACAGCAGGGCGGCACCTCCTCCTTCAAGCTTAGTGATGAGTTCTATGAAGAAGGCGACACAGAGTTTTTGGTTTCTGTTGTATTCTACGATTTCGGACCAGGCAGAGGCTCATTCACATTTAACTATAACAATGATAAAGGCGGAACTTCATCTATAACGCACATAAAACCGGGTAAAAATCCGGGTTGGTATGTAAGAACAGCTATTGTAAACGATATGGACCCAAGTGCCTTGGACGCAAATGGAGGTACATTTAACTTCGTCGGCGGTGCTATTAACGCATTTAGAAAAGTTGAAGTATTAAACCTAAGTAAGGCACGCCGTGAGGGTTGGGATTTGAATTTTACGTGCCTTGGTAACGATGCAATCTTGAATTTCTCTGCATTGTTGCTTATGGGTACGAGTGACAGCAGATTTACAAACGATAAGCTCTCTCAACCTGTAACAGCTTATGACACACAGGATTTAATAAACATAATTACAGGCAGTACAGCTGAAAATACTGCTTCGAAGACAGTTACATATACACAGGGCGAATTAGTATCGAAATTCCTGAACCTGCTTGGTATAACAAGAGAGTCGGGCGAGAGTGCGGTAGATGCGGCGTATCGTTCAGGAATCGGTAACGGAACATTGCTCATAAAAGATTCAGCACCGGCATCAACAGACGATATGCTTCGTCTTGCATATAATGCCCTTATATATATTAATCCCTCAACAGACAGAATGTTGTTTGATGATATTATTAAAAGTGGTTTTTATAATGATAAAGATGTGACGAATATAGATTCAAGTGTCTTTGGAGAAAGATATTACAGAGAACCGAGATATTTGCCGTATACAAGAATTACAGATCCAGAAACGGGCAGAACGTATCAATATATTAATTTATTTGGTGCTGAACTTTATCGTCCATACGTTACAACACCACAGTGGCTTTATGACGGAGTAAGCTTTCTGTGCGGAACAAAGAAAGGTGCTTTGTTTATATATAATACAGAAACTCAGATGCTTACCTATGTAGATAATATGAAGCCTTCAAATATGCCTGACGCATTCTCAACCCCTAGCGGTGTATTTTATATGAAAAATGGTAGTTCAGGACAAGAAGTATGGCAAGTTGATCCGGAAGATCTCAGCACTAAAAAGTGTGTTTATAAA
>CAKSGP010000295.1 GCA_934454745.1 uncultured Clostridia bacterium | reverse complement strand
CTATATTTAAAGGGTTTACTTTATATGCTTTGTGCTAAATTTGACGAATCTGCTACATACTATGAAAAAAGCAGTGATGCGTCTGATGTCCTGACCTTTGTTCTTGACTATGTTGAGGCACATTCAAGCGATGATTGTTCTCTTGAAATAATAGCCAAGGAAATGGCATACAGCTATCAGTATGTATCAAGATGCTTTAACAATACAATGAAAATGTCTTTTAATGCGTACCTTAATTTATGCAGAGTAAATAAGGCTTGCTATTATCTGACAAACACGGATTTTTCCGTTTCAAGATGCGGTATGGAGTGCGGGTATAAGTCGCTCAGGAGCTTTAACAGGAATTTTAAAAACTGCATGAATATATCACCAAGCGAATACCGCAAGCAGAACTCTAAAACAGATGTTTAAGGGAGGGGCATATGTTGGATAACAAACAGTTTACCGTTACAGGTATGACTTGTGCGGCTTGCTCTCAAAGAGTAGAAAAAGCCGTATCAAAGGTCCCGGGCGTAACACAATGCTCGGTAAATCTGCTTACAAATACAATGACAGTAAGCGGAACGGCAACTGCACAGGCTATTACAGATGCTGTTACGCGTGCAGGCTACGGAATAAAACATAGTGACGATAAGGATTTATCAAAATCAGATAAAACCGAGGAAAAGACACTTATATCAAGGCTTGTTTCATCTCTTGTGTTAGTCCTGATACTTATGTATTTTTCTATGGGATATACTATGTGGAACTTTCCTGTGCCTCAATTGCTTGAGCATAATCCTATTGCCATAGGACTTATACAGCTTCTTTTAACCATAGCGGTTATAATTATAAACAAGCGGTTTTTCATAAACGGCATACGTGGAGTTATAAATAAATCACCTAATATGGATACCCTTGTAGCTTTAGGTTCAGGGGCATCATTTATATACAGTCTCTACGCTCTATTTGCAATGAGCGATGCGGCAGTATCGGGGGATATGTCACTTGCCCATTCGTATCTCCACGAATTTTATTTTGAATCTGCGGCAATGATTTTAGCACTTATAACCTTGGGAAAAACACTTGAAACCCACTCAAAAGGCAAAACCACAAGTGCTCTTGATGCTCTTATGAAGCTTACACCCAAAACTGCCACCATTATAAAAGACGGCAAAGAAACAGAGGTTGATGTTTCAGAAATTAAAACAGGAGATACATTCATCGTCCGTACAGGCGAAAGTATTCCTGTAGACGGTATAATAACCGAAGGAAATTGTGCCGTAAACGAAGCATCTCTTACCGGCGAAAGTATTCCTGTTGATAAGGTTGAGGGGGACAGCGTATCAGCGGCAACAGTTAATCAGTCAGGATATATAAAATGCCGTGTAACAAGCACCGGCAAGGATACGCTCATTGCACAGATTATTAAAATGGTCAGCGACGCATCAGCTACAAAAGCTCCCGTTGCAAAGGCCGCTGATAAAATATCAGGAATATTTGTTCCCGTTGTAATATGTATAGCTATTATAACCGCCGTTATCTGGCTTATTGCGGGTAAGGATATAGGCTTTGCACTCGCACGCGCAGTTTCAGTGCTCGTTATAAGCTGTCCCTGCGCATTGGGTCTTGCAACACCTGTTGCCATTATGGTTGGAAACGGAGTAGGGGCAAAAAACGGCATACTCTTTAAAAATGCCACAGCACTTGAAAATGCCGGCAAAACTCAAATCGTTGCATTTGACAAGACAGGAACAATAACAAATGGTACACCTGAGGTTACAGACATAATACCTTTAGGTGACGAAACCGCTGATTCACTCATTGAGATTGCAGTTTCTCTTGAAAGCAAAAGCATTCACCCCTTAGCACAAGCTGTAACAAAAAAAGCAAGCTCCGAAAATATTTCACCCAAAGAGTGTGATGATTTTACAGAGCTTGCCGGGAACGGACTTACCGCAAAACTTGACGGCTCGGAGATTTTTGGCGGAAGTATGAAGTTTATACAGACAAAAGCTGATTTTTGTGATAATGAAATTCAACTTTCAGAACAGCTTGCAAAGGCAGGGAAAACACCTCTGTTTTTTGCAAAGGACGGCAAGCTTTCAGGCATAATCGCCGTTGCAGATACAATAAAGCCTGACAGCCGTGAGGCAATCTCTGAGCTTCACAATATGGGAATAGAAGTAATAATGATTACAGGCGACAATATTCGAACTGCAAATGCTATCAAATCACAG
The DNA here is from genome assembly GCA_934454745.1 of uncultured Clostridia bacterium. Classification (GTDB taxonomy): domain Bacteria; phylum Bacillota; class Clostridia; order UBA1381; family UBA1381; genus Ornithomonoglobus. The sequence continues at coordinate 289 of CAKSGP010000295.1, read as the reverse complement.
GTGGGGATAGACGAGGTTATAGCCGAGGTATTGCCGAATGAAAAAGCAAATGCTATAACAGCACTAAAAAAACGGGGCAGAGTGGCAATGGTTGGCGACGGAATTAATGATGCGCCTGCACTTACCACCGCCGATACAGGTATATCAATCGGCTCAGGAACAGATATTGCAATAGATGCGGCAGACGTAGTTCTTATGAAAAACACTCTTAATGATGTTCCTGCAGCCATACGGCTTAGCCGTGGGACTTTGAAAAATATTTACGAAAATCTGTTCTGGGCATTTATCT
>CAKSGP010000294.1 GCA_934454745.1 uncultured Clostridia bacterium | reverse complement strand
CAGTTAAGACCCGGTAAAAATGAAAAGATATTTCGACTTATTAAGTTTAGAACAATGAGCTGTCAAACAGACAAGGACGGAAATTTACTTCCCGATGAAAAAAGACTTACAAAATACGGTAAAATTCTGCGTTCCACCTCGCTTGATGAGCTGCCTGAGCTTATAAATATTTTAAAGGGTGATATGGCGGTTATAGGACCTCGTCCGTTGTTGCCTGAGTATTTGCCTTATTATACCGAAACAGAGCGCCATAGGCATGATGTAAGGCCCGGACTTTCGGGACTTGCGCAAATTCACGGCAGAAATTCCGTTACCTGGGAAGAAAAGTTTTCTTATGATGTAAAGTATGTTGAAAACTGCAGCTTTTTATTAGACGCCGAAACAATAATTCTTACGGTTCTGAAAGTAATAAAAAGTGAGGGAATATTGGTCGGCAATCAACATATAGTCGGGCGTCTTGATGCAGAACGGGCAAAAAAACCTGTCGAGGTGTCGAAATAAATGGATATTTCTATAAGAAAATTTACCGCAGATGATATTCCGAACAAGGTCGAATGGATAAACAATCCTCATAATAATAAATATTTGCATTATGACATTCCTCTTGAAATCAATAAAACAAAGGTATGGTTTGAAAATATCAAAGAATCTTCAAGCCGTTATGACGGAGTTATAGTTGCGGATAACAGACCTGTCGGTCTTATCGGGCTACTTTCAATAGACAATAAGGTTAAAAAGGCTGAATATTACATTTGCCTGAATCACGAGGATACAGGTAAAGGCATTGCCGGAACAGCGACCCATAAATTACTGAATTACGCTTTTGAAGAGTTAAAGCTTAACAAGGTGTATCTTTTTACCGAAGAAAATAATATTCCGGCACAAAGGTTGTTCGGAAAAATCGGATTTGTAACCGAAGGCATTTTAAGGGACGATACTATCAATAACGGTAAATTTGTCAACAGATGTGTTATGTCAATTTTAAGGACCGAATATGAGGGCAAACAAGATGACTGAAATACAAAAGCTTGTTTATGAAACGGATAACAGTTTTTTTATAAAACGCGACGACTTGTTGCCGTTTTCATTCGGCGGCAACAAAGCAAGAAAGGCCGCATATTTTCTTGAAGACATAAAGGATAAAAAGTCCGACTGCATAGTTACATACGGCAGCAGCAGTTCTAACCATTGCAGGATTATAGCCAATATGGCCGCTTCATCAGGATATAAATGCGTCATAATTTCGCCCCTTGAAAATGAAGAAACTACCTTTAATCTTCAGATGATGACATTTTTCGGTGCTCAAATCATTTTTTGCCCCGTTTCTGAGGTTTCGGCAACCATCGATAAAACAGTAAACAGATTAAAAAAAGACGGTTATAACCCGTATTTTATTATGGGTGGAGGTCACGGTAATTTAGGAACCCAAGCTTATGTTGATTGTTTTTCCGAAATAACGGAATATGAAAATCAAAACAATATAAAGTTTGATTACATATTTCATGCTTCCGGTACAGGCGCTACTCAGGCAGGACTTATATGCGGAAAACTCCTTTGTAAGAGTAATGCCGAAATAATCGGAATAAGTATAGCGAGAAGAAATCCGAGAGGCGGTCAGGTTGTGATTGACAGCGTGAATAGTTATATGCAAAGTATCGGAAAAAGCGGAGATTATTCTTCCTATGTAGATTTTGCGGATAACTATGTTTTAGACGGTTACGGAAAATTCAATACGGAAATAGATGAAACAATAAAATATGTTCTTACAAAGTACGGTATTCCGCTTAACAGAACATATACCGGCAAGGCCTTTTGGGGCATGAAGAAATATTTAAAAGAAAAAGAAATTAAAAACAAAAATATATTATTTGTCCATACCGGCGGAACGCCGTTGTTTTTTGATTATTTGAGAGGAATGTGAAATTTGAACATATTAATTTTAAGCGCCGGAACAAGAAATAAAGTAGTGCAGTATTTTAAAAAGGCTTTAAACGGCGAAGGCAATGTAATCGCAACGGATATGAGCGAGTTAGCACCTGCCGTATATGAAGCCGATAAATTTTATAAGGTTCCCCGTATGACCGAACCGGGTTATATAGATGTAATTTTTGATATTTGCAAAAAGGAAAAAATAAACGGCGTGCTTTCCCTTATTGACCCCGAGCTTTCCTTGCTTGCCGAAAATGAGGAAAAATTTAAGGAAATCGGCGTTACTGTAATAGGCTCTTCGTATGAGCTTTGCGAGCGTTCGCTTGATAAAATGCAAATGTTTAAGTGGCTTAGCTCAAACGCCTATAACTGCGCAAAAAGCTACACCGACAAAGAAGAGTTTTATAAGGATGTTGCCGAGGAAAAAATCAATTATCCCGTTTTTGTAAAACCTGTCCGTGGCAGTGCAAGCATAGCAATATCAAAGGTATATGACAAAGAAACCGTGGAACTGCTTTTTGCGCACAATGATAACCTTATGATTCAGGAATATCTTAACGGTCAGGAAATAGGCGCTGACGTTTACAT
>CAKSGP010000293.1 GCA_934454745.1 uncultured Clostridia bacterium | reverse complement strand
CTTTATAAGGAACGCTTTTTACTGTTTTTCCGATAGAGGTCTTAAGCGAAACAATTACCTTAAAAGATGTTGCACCTTTGTTATAGTTCTTTAAAGTTGCATTGATCTTATAAGTTTTTCCATCTTCTTGCAACACAGCGCTGTTAAGGGTTATGAGAATAGGCAGATTATCATTTTCCCAACACTCGGTTGCGACAAGTTTCATGTCACTATCCACTTTGTTGTAGTCAGCGCATTGATGCGTATCATCAAATTCAATGTGCCATCCGGCAAAAATATATCCTGAACTAAGTCCTAAATTTGATACCGGAGGATTGGCTGCTGTTCCGTATGCAACCTTTTCTTCACTTATCAGTTCTTTTCCACCGACCTTATAATACGAAACGGTGTACTTTATAATCTCGTATTCAGCCTTAATTGTAGTAGGTCCGGTAATATTTTCGACAGAAGTATCCCATCCGATAAACTCATAGCCCTTGCGTTTGGGATTGGCAGGCTTGATTGCATCCGCACCATATTGAACTTTTTGAGAAGATATCAATGCTCCATCATAATCAACGAACTTTACGATATTATAATTATGAACCTTAAAATCCTTCGAGTAGGTAACTTCACTGTCACCAAACGAGTTGCGAGCTACAACTCCTATTTTGAATTCTCCGGGATAATTAAGACTAAATGTACACATATTTCCGGGAACATCTTTATACTCTACGGTTTTTCCGCTATCTATTTCAACGAGAGAGACATTATACGATGTTGCCCACTTTTCATTTTGCCACGAGACCGAAATGTTCTCGTTCAAAGCATAGTCCAACTGCGATACAGCAACACTTTGAACTTTTCCCGGCGCTTCCTCGGGACTCATCGGATAATCTTTGCTTGTCAGCAAAGATACGCAATGGTACTCAGCAATAGCATCGAAAGTAACGGTGTTTTCCGTCACAACGCAGTTTCCTGAAAAATCCGCCTGATAAACAACAGCACCGGCATTGTTTACCTCCTGAATAACCATTGACTGCGATGTAAGATTGCAACGATTTTTCGGTGTTAATACGAGAATATCCCCTGCTTTTGCTTTGGATAACAAGGTTTTAACATTTTCAACCGTAACCTCTCCGTCCACGTTTCCTCTGAGCAGGCGGCATTCGTCGGCATATCTACCGACAACTTCAATCTTATCACTGTTTATTGAGCTTGGGTTACAGTGATAGTCATACATAGGAATGCTGCCAAACGACATATTAAATACGTACTTGGCAAAGCCGTTTGATTGCCACAAGCCACCGAATCTTCCATGAGAATTATCGGTGCCGTCGGCAAAACACCCTTTTGTTTTATCGCCATCCATGTTATCCTCTCCAACCATTCGGACATGTTCGGGAGAATTTGATACAAAGAATGTTTTGTTCGGTTCATAATCATCCTTAACCGAATCAATTCTGTTAACTACTTCGGCTTCATTTTCCGTTGCTGCCAAAACAGAAATCGGTTTGGCGGTCCCGATAAACATAAATGCCGCTAAAAGTAATGCTAATGTTTTTTTCAACATGTTTCTGCCTCCATTAATACTCTTCTTCACCTTCAAGAATTTCTTTATACACATCTTCGTCCACACTTTGCTCATTAGAAGAAGTGTCATAAACCGAAATTTCCGTGAAGTCGGAAAGTATTTCCATTGTTGTCGGATTCATTATATATACCTTGACAGAATGTATTGCAGTCTCTGTTTCAAAGGTAAAGGAGAAATCTGCCGATTCGCCGATGTCAAGTGTCGCATCAAGGAACTGTGTAGAAAGGCAAATTCCGTTTGAATCAAATGCTACGCCAACAATTTTTGCATTTTCAAGCACATATTCCTGCTCGTTTCGGATGCTGCCAACAACCGTTTTTTGATAAGCATCCATCAATCCGACACCGTCTTTTCCGGACACTAAATCCGCATCTGAAACTTCGATCTGTGCATTTTCCGCCGGCTTTGCATTTTTAAGATAGACGGATGTAGCATTGTAGTCACTCATGTACTGCTCTGCCGTCGGAACAACTCCGATGAAGAAAGATTTGTACATTTCACCGTTAAACACCTCATTGTCCAAGGCAATCGTACAGTTGTACGTTTCGTAATAGCCTATCTCGTCAATGCTGTCAATAAGGGTTTTAACAATTTCAAAGTTTTCATTGTAAAGCACGATTGAACCGGAAGAAGCGGTATAGCCTTTGTTGACAACCGTTACATACAACATATTTTGCGAATCTTCCTCAGATGTTGCAACTTCAATAAACATATTTGCACGACCGATATTAAGATCGTACGTATTGTTGGAAATATCCGCATCGGCAATTTCGGGATCGTCAATTTCAATTGTGTATATTGTCGGCTCAATTTCCTCAGGCATAACAATTGAAGTTTCAACCGTATATGTTTCTCCGGGCTTAATGGATGCCTCTACCGTTTTTTCGTCTATTGCAACTCCCTGAGAACGGATAGCCAAATTAAAGCTTTTTATTCTTCTTGTGC
>CAKSGP010000292.1 GCA_934454745.1 uncultured Clostridia bacterium | reverse complement strand
TCCTTTTAGGTACACTGCTTCTTATGTTGCCCTTTTCCTCAAGATCCGGTGTCATAACACCCTTTTCAGATGCTTTGTTTACTGCTACATCAGCTGTATGCGTAACAGGACTTGTTGTACACGACACTGCGCTATATTGGTCGATGTTCGGTCAGTTTGTTATTTTATTGCTTATTCAGATAGGAGGTCTTGGAATTGTTACCATTGCAGTTGCAATGGCTACGATTTCGGGCAGAAAGATAGGACTTATGCAGAGAAGTACTATGCAGGAGTCTATATCAGCTCCAAAGGTTGGTGGGATTGTACGCCTGACAAGCTTTATACTAAAAACAACATTTACCATAGAGATAATCGGAGCTGTCTGTATGTTGCCTGTTTTTTTGAAGGATTTTGGTATTAGGGGTGTATTTATGTCAATATTCCATTCGGTTTCTGCCTTCTGTAATGCAGGCTTTGACCTTATGGGCAGCAGAGGTTCGTTCTCCTCTCTTACGGCTTATTCTCAAAACGCAGTTATAAATGTTGTTGTTATGATTCTTATTATAGTAGGCGGTATCGGATTTTTAGTCTGGGAGGATATAAAGACAAATAAACTTCAACTGCATAAATACCGTATGCAAAGTAAAGTTGTTTTAACAACAACCCTTGTGCTGATTGTGCTACCTGCTGTTTACTTCTATTTTTGCGAGTTCGGAGATCTATCGGCAAAAGACAGAATATTAAATTCACTGTTTCAGGCGATTACGCCCAGAACTGCCGGCTTTAATACGGTAGATTATGGCAGCCTCAGCGTTACAGGACAGATGATTACTATTATTCTTATGCTAATTGGCGGATCCCCCGGCTCAACTGCCGGCGGTATGAAAACAACAACGATTGCCGTTCTTATGTTTTCGGCTATATCGGTTTTCCGCAGAAAGAATAATGTTGAATGTTTTGACCGTCGCATTGCCGACTCTATAATTAAGAACGCTTCGGCAATTCTTTTAATGTATCTTGTGCTTTTTATTGCAGGCGGGATTATCATAAGCGAAGTTGAAGGACTGCCCCTAATGGCGTGCCTTTTTGAAACAGCATCAGCAATAGGAACAGTAGGACTTTCGCTTGGGATTACACGAACGCTTGGTACAATATCAAGAGCAATTTTAATTATCCTGATGTTTTTTGGACGGGTAGGCGGACTTACCATAATTTTTGCAGCTTTCTCTGTGACTCATCAGAATGTTTCAAAAAAACCATTGGAAAAGATTACGGTAGGCTGAAAGTGCTATTGCATTAAAATATTATAAAAACTTACGAGGAGATATTACAATGAAATCAGTATTACTTATAGGGCTTGGAAGATTCGGACGTCACATAGCAATGAAGCTTGCAGAATTAAATCATCAGGTAATGGCGATAGATAAGTGTGAGGAGCGTGTTGATGCGATTTTGCCTTACGTTACAAATGCACTTATAGGCGACAGTACTAATGAGTATTTTATTAAATCATTAGGCGTTGATAATTATGATTTGTGTATTGTAGCCATAGGCGGAGATTTCCAAAGCTCTCTTGAAACAACATCACTCCTAAAAGAGGCAGGAGGAAAAATGGTAGTATCAAGAGCTGAAAGTGATATGCAGGAAAAGTTTTTGCTTAGAAACGGTGCAGACGAGATTGTGCATCCCGAAAAACAGGTTGCATCCTGGACGGCAATCCGCTACACCTCCGATCATATCCTTGACTATATAGAAATTGATGAGGATTATGCCATATTTGAAGTAACTATACCTGAGCATTGGGTTGGCAAAACAATAGGTGAGCTTGATATACGCAAAAAGTATAAAATAAACATAATGGGACTTAAGAGCAACGGAAAGATTGACCTTTCAATTCATTCGGATACAATGCTTGAAAAAGAGAAGACAATGCTCGTTCTTGGTGATTACAAGAATATCCATAAGTGTTTTCATATTTAATCGGCACTTCACAGGAAAGATAAAAACATATGATTGCCGCTGACAATTATTGTAAAACACTTGACATATCGGCACTTTAGTGATAAAATTAAAAGCAGTTTGACGAAAGGATTTGGCTATAATGGAATTAACAGGAAATGTTTTTGACGTACTAAAAGAGCGTGGACTAATCGCTCAGTGTACGCACGAGAATGAAATAAGAGAGCTTTTAGGTAAGGAAAAGGTAACCTTTTATATAGGATTTGACCCAACGGCTGATTCACTTCACGTAGGTCATTTTTTGCAGATGGTTGTTATGCGACATATGCAAATGCACGGTCACCGTCCCATTGCATTAGTAGGCGGCGGTACAGGTATGGTAGGTGATCCCTCAGGCAGAACGGATATGCGTCAGATGATGACTACCGAGGTTATTGACCATAACTGTGAGTGCTTTAAGAAACAGCTTTCAAGCGTAATTGATTTCTCGGACGGAAAAGCAATAATGGTAAACAATGCAGATTGGCTGATGAAATTGAATTATGTTGAAGTATTACGAGAAGTTGGTTCTTGTTTTTCTG
>CAKSGP010000291.1 GCA_934454745.1 uncultured Clostridia bacterium | reverse complement strand
CCGTAAGCAATGCCGATGCCATCTTCTCCACAGCATCCTCAGGCAAATACACGTCATCGTCGAGCATAAGTATATAAGGTGAATCTATCTCCTTATAATCCAAGGCTCGTTGAGCAACCATTCCTTTCTTTACATATACCACTTCTTCACAACCGATGGTTTCTTTAGGCTTCTCATATCCTTCGGCAAGATAAACGACAATCTTTTCAGGACGAATTGTTTGATTATTTAGAGAATCCAATTCTTTCTGATAGATGTCACCAGCCTTGCCCAATGTGCGTATAGCCACACTGTACCTAAAATCCTTTATATTCATAACATTTTTCTGACTTTATATCTTATATAGTGCGATAGCAACCAACCAAGCGGTAATGCCAACAGTGTTAAATCCTTACGTGTAGACCTTCTGAACCAGTGATTATCAGCCGCAATCATACACGAGCTTACATAGTGTATAGCAGAACGGAACTTGTCCTTTAGAGTATTGTGATCAAGAGTCATTTCTTGCAAACGCATTTTCGCAAATGAACGAGGCGAGTTCATATATTGTTTATATATACCTTGCGACATGGAATCAGCTCCAATCTGATACTCTACCGTGCACAAGTTATCGTTGATAACCAATAAAGGATATTTATCGCAAACCTGAAGAAGCATATATATTGGATTGAAATTCTTTTCACCTTCAAAACCCATCTGCGGTGCTACAGCTCTCATCAACTCGGTTCGCATAACCTGTTTTGTATCGCCTGAATGAATTTTCTTTAAAGAAAGATCATGCAAATACACTTCATTTAGACCCTTTGGAAAATACCCTCCAATAGGTAGCATTGTATTGATGTCAAAATCCAATCCTTCAATACCACAATATTTGTCAGAACCTTTTTCCTTCCATAGCCTACTTATCTTCTCTACGGCATCATCTGGAGCAAAATCGTCTGAGTCAATACATACACAAAGTTCAGTTTGAATAAAATCATAGGCAACATTATAGCCAGTATATAGACCACCATTTGGTTTACGAATATAGTCGATATGTAGACTATGACCATCGGGTGTAGGCACATCCACTACAAAGTGTACATTATCACTGTTAGAAGATGTCTTACGTCCCATCCAATCGTATACGTAACTCTTCACCCATCTTCCATGTCCCAATGATTCCACCCACTCCTTGGTGCCATCACTTGAACCATCATCAATAATCAACCAATTAAAATCTTTACAAGTCTGTCGTAACAAGCTCTCAAATGTCCTACAAATCGTATGCTTACGATTGTAGGTTGGAGTAAATATTGTTAAAAGCTTCATTTTAAACAAAAGTTTAATAATATATAATCTGCATAAACAAAGTAAATCCTAAATGAAGTAACATTATCTTTGAAAGAGTTCTGTATTTTTGTACTCCCCAGTTTTCACATATCAAAGGATAAATCAAAACAAAAGGATACATAAACCAACTTAAATATGCTATACGGTTTGTAAACTCTGCATACATACATAGCATCCATACAGAATTTAGTACAGTGTATGTGTTTAATACAAAATTATAACTTGCTGATTTTATTTTTTTCTTATATAATGCATAATAACCAACCCAAATTGGCATTGCCGAATACAGAACAAAATCATATCTAAAACCTGATTTTCCTCCCCAACCATTAGCATCTGAACCTAATAGATAGTTTGCACCAGATGCATCACCATTATCTGCACTTATTTGAGCAAAAAGATTCTGAAACCAAGTAATATGTGCAAGAGAAATCAAAACACACATACCCCATACAGCAATATACATTTTGGGATTTTTATAAATGCTCACTACAATAAAAGCTACAATCGGCAGTTTCATAGAATGGTGAATACCCAAAGAGAGAAAAAGGAAAGGTATGCATACATACAGTTTATCTCGATAAGCCATTGCCACTAGGAACAATGCAGCAGCATTTCCTGCTTTACATCCGTTCGTTGTGTAAGAAAAGGTGGAGAAAGCGGCAAGAAAAAACAAATACGCAATAAACGTATCATTAGGGAACCATTTGCGACATGCTATAAATGTACAACCAAAATATATTGTTGCAGACAAAACAAAAAAGGTTTCTGTTCCTAAGCACATACTTCCCCATAAAGCCCACCAGTTATCCCATAATACATTCTCTGCTGAAGAATCAAACACGAAAGGAACATTTTCATAAAAAGCATGATAAGATGCAACATAGTTGGCCATATCCCCAAAGTACCTTCCACTAACGGGACGAAGTCCTATAAATAGTATCATGAAGAGCATCAAAATAATACACTCTACATCTAAGTTTCTTTTTTGAATTCCAGATATCGGGTTGCTTCTTTTTTTGTAATTCCCATATATTTGTATCGAAAACAAAGAAACAATCAATAAATATATAGGATAATATAATTGTGCTATTTCCATAAAATAAGTAAAGTCACGCCAGACCATTATATGGTTGACGTGTTTTTACAAAATCCGTTCCGAAAATTACACATCTAATCGGAAATTGCAAAGATTTTTAAAAGAA
>CAKSGP010000290.1 GCA_934454745.1 uncultured Clostridia bacterium | reverse complement strand
CCTTAAACCAGGTAAGTCCAAGCATATATCTTCCAACGCCTAAATCCGCGTGGTATGTGTCACGATGGATTTGTCCTATACCATCATCAATCGCCTGCATCATAACCTTACCGCAAGGGATAATTCCCGCAGCCGATACAGCTTCTGATGCTTTTTTATATGCCTTTTCAATGTCGCTAAACATTTCGTGCTGATCACGATAGCCCAGTTCTTCGTTTAATCTCTTGCTATCCTGCTCATACGACCAGGTCTGGTGAATCATTATCCTTGCATTCGGGCGATACAGACGAACAAAATCTGCAAGAATTGTTATATATGGAATATATGTGCTGTAATCTGGTGATAAATAACTCACCTGCTGGAGCGTTACAACATCCCAATTATCACTTCTCAGGGCATCTGCTATGGAAACTGGAAGGCCCAGACTCTCTCCGTTTAATTCAAAGCTATATGCCGCTTTATTTTCCGTCATATTCATATAGTGTGTTTGCAAACTGCAACCGCCTATATACAAATTCACACATTTCAAATCAACACCTTCATTTTTTGCAATCTGATGCAAATATCTCTGTGCATCCTGTGAAAAACTGTTTCCTATGGATAGTACTTTCATAACTCTTACTTTCCAATCCTCTCCTTCGTTGTTATTACAAGCTTTGCGTCCTGAATTGTATATATACCTATCAAAATACCAAAGCTATTATTGCAACTATTACAATGAATTGTAGCGGATAGAACACATACCATATCCATTTAGGCATATTTCCCTTTTCTCCATTGTAAAAGGGCAAAACTGCAAGTGGTAAAAATCCGCCAAAGCCGGTAAGCCACGAATAAAGTGAACCATATGTAAGCATTTGGGTTTGCATTATTTGTGAAATTGGGCCTATCGCAGTATAAGCAAGACGTAATAAAACTACTGTAAGAAGCCATATCATCTGCTTATTTTTTGAGCCATATAGCATACCAAATCCCACAACCCAAAGTATAGAAAAGTAACCCCAATCGCTTTCATTTGCAAGACATAACGCTGCAAAAGCCGCAAGTATTTTTATGATAATCTTATAGTTCGATTTTAAAATTGTAAGTAAACATAAACTTACAAAAAGACTGAAAATAACATTTCTATGCCTGAACATATCATAAACCAAATGCATAAAATCCTGCGGTATTTTGCCCCATCTCAAATACAAATAAAATGGTATTTGAGATATAGCCGCAAATACAGCCATTCTTATTATGTATTTGCCTATGTTATGTGTTTTATGATACCCTTCTGCAATAAAGTAGCACATTATTACAATAGATGCTCTGCCAATAAACTTCATAATGAAGTATATTGATGGTATCGGTGCAAATACTGACAAATGGTCAATTAGCATAGCCAGTATTGCCATCAGCTGCAATACCGATTTGTTAAGTCCCGGTTTTTTAGTTAACGAGTTCTGCAAAATTCATCTACCCCCTTTGCAATCGCCATACCTATTTTATCACTCTCGGACTCAAGTATGCTAAGATCCGAGCTGTTGTCAAAAAAGCCGATTTCAAGATACCCGCAAGGTATCGGTGATTTACACAAAGCTATAAGCTCTGGCTCCCACGCAATTTCGCCGCTACCATTTAGTGAAAGCGACGTCATATCGGCAATACAATCGTTACAAAGCTTCCCAAGCCTATTGGACTCATCTGCATAAGAGGTTGCTATCCATAACTGGTCATATGGTGCTTTCGCACTTACATATGATGTTCCTCGTGCAGTTCCGCCGGAAGCATTTGAATGAATACATATATACACCTCCGCATCAGGTTCTTTTGTCTTATCATTATTAGGATGACAATATGACAGGCGCTGTGTAATTGACGGATTTTCGTCATTTGTCAGGCGTGTAAGACGCACACTGTACCCCATTTTTTCAAGGTATTTCTGTGCGGCAAGTGCATTTTTTAAATTTAAGTCAGGCTCCGTATTGCGGTCGCCGTGACCAATAGGATACCAACACTCACCATTTGGCGGAACACGTCCGTTACAGCCTGTTCCTCCGCAATCCTCAGTTGATGATGCGATTTTGTAATGTCGCCATTCTCCCCATTCACCGTTTTTGTTACGAACCCAACCCGACTTTTGTTTCTCATCATCTGTCATAAGAGATGAGGGCTTACCGTGTCCGGGATCAAGGACTATTATTTTTGCCTCGTCCCCCACCGTTTCTGTTACCTCAGGCATAGACAGTTCCGTTTCTGTCTCACCCACGACAGGCATTGGCTCCGGTGTAATTTCAATATCAGAACTTACATTCGAGCCATTTAGTACGTTAAATTTTATTATATATCCCATTTCAAAGAGTATTACAACGGATAAAATAACAGTCAAAACAATTTTGAAATGTTTTTTAGTCACTATTATCACTCTCCGTTTTCTTTTCGTCAAAGAGATTTAATATACCGCCGTAAACTTCAGCAGAATGTGACTTAAAATATTCAGCTATGCGTTCTGCTTCCTCCCTTGTTCCTGCATAGAGTCTTAAAGACATTATAAG
>CAKSGP010000289.1 GCA_934454745.1 uncultured Clostridia bacterium | reverse complement strand
GAGAATAGTAAGATGGCAAAAGTTGTAACAATGGGTGAAATAATGCTTAGACTTTCAACACCCGGAAATCAGAAATACATACAGGCAACACAGTTTGATATAAACTATGGCGGCGGCGAGGCAAACGTTGCAGTATCACTTGCAAATTATGGTCACGATGCGGAATTCATAACAAAGGTTCCCAATAATCCCATAGGCGAATGTGCAGTAGCTACACTTCGCAAGTACGGCGTAGAAACAAAGAATATCGCAAAGGGCGGCGACAGGCTTGGAATATACTTCCTTGAAACAGGTGCTGCAATGCGTGCATCAAACGTAACCTATGACCGTGCAAATTCTGCAATCGCAACAGCGACGGCTGATGATTTCGATTTTGATAAGATATTTGAGGGTGCGGACTGGTTCCATTTCACAGGCATTACTCCTGCAGTTTCAGACGCAGCAGCAGAGCTTACAGAGCTTGCTTGTAAGGCCGCAAAGGCACACGGTGTAACAGTATCCTGTGACCTTAACTTCAGAAAGAAGCTTTGGTCATCAGAAAAGGCACAGAAGGTAATGTCAAACCTTATGCAGTATGTTGACATTTGCATCGGTAATGAGGAGGATGCAGATAAGGTCCTTGGATTTAAGCCGGATAATACTGACGTAACATCAGGCGAGCTTAACCTTGCAGGCTACGAGAGCATATTTAAGCAGATGGTTGAAAAATTTGGCTTTAAGTACGTTATCTCATCATTGAGAGTATCTCACTCAGCATCAGACAATGGTTGGTCAGCTTGCATATATTCAGCAGAAACAGGCGAGTTCTACCATTCAAGAGAATACAGAATTACACCTATCGTAGACCGCGTAGGCGGCGGCGACAGTTTCGCAGGCGGTACAATCTGCGGATTTGTTGACGGTAAGAACTTTAAAGATGCACTTGAATTTGGTGTTGCGGCTTCAGCATTGAAGCATACAATCCCGGGAGATATAAACCTTGTTTCAAGAGCTGATGTTGACGCTTTAGTAGGCGGAGACGGATCGGGCCGTGTACAGAGATAAATAAAGCTACTATAAAAATAGAACAGATAAAGGATTTTCAATTTTTGATTGAAAATCCTTTTTTTCACTTTATGTTACGAGTGGCATACACAGGTATAACCGCAGACAGTTTTCGTCCATTCTGCATCTGTTTTTATAGCACCGTTTTGAACTATTAAAATTTTTTAAAAATAATATTGACAAACTGTATTAACTGTATTATAATAATTAATACAGTTAATACAGTTTAAGGAGGTGAAATTATGATACAGCTTGATTTGTCCGACCATAGGCCTTTATATGAGCAGATAAAAGATAAAATAAAACTGCTGATAATTAATGACATTCTTCATACGGATGAAAAAATGCCGTCAGTAAGAGATCTTGCACAGCAATTGACTATAAATCCCAATACTATACAGCGTGCCTACAAGGATTTGGAGACTGAGGGATACATCTATTCAATCCGTGCAAAGGGAAGCTTTGTAGCACCATCGGAAAATGTGGAGTCAAAGATGCAAATGAAAGAACTTGAGGCTGAATTTCTTGATTTAGTCAGAAAAGCAAGGTTTTTGGGAGTTATGAAGCAGGAATTGGTTGATAAAATAGATGAAATATTTAAGGAGGTCAGTGATGATACAGATTAAAGATATTGTGAAAAATTTTGATGATTTTACCGCACTTGATTGCGTGAACATCAATATAGAAAAAGGCTCCGTATATGGGCTTGTGGGCCCTAACGGTGCTGGAAAAACTACTATTATAAAAATAATGACGGGGATATACCGTCCCGACAGCGGATCCGTTTTAATAGACGGTGAGCCGGTTTATGAAAACCAGGCTATAAAGAGCCGGATGATATACATAAGCGATGACTTGTATTTCTTCCCGGGCTACTCCATAAAGGATATGGCGTCCTACTATAAGGGCATATATCCTAACTGGAGCGATGAACGTTTCAATGCTATGGCGCAAATATTTAAAATTGATATTAAGCACAATGTACGCAGACTCTCAAAGGGTATGCAGAAGCAGGTAGCGTTTTGGTTGGGGTTATCGGCAAATCCCGATATAATGATCCTTGATGAGCCTGTTGACGGACTTGACCCTGTTATGCGTAAGAACGTATGGAACTTAATGCTTTCAGATGTTGCAGAACGTGAAATGACAGTTCTTGTGTCGTCCCACAATCTCCGTGAGCTTGAGGATGTGTGCGACCATGTGGGAATAATGAACAAGGGAAAGGTAGTAATAGAAAAGGTTCTTGATGAAGTAAAGGGTAATATCCATAAGGTACAGACTGCGTTTGCAGATGGTATGCCTGATGCATTAAGAGATAGCATTGACATTCTCAAATATGAGAAGATCGGAAGTGTTGATATGCTTATCGTGCGTGGTAACTACACTGAAATAGAAACGGAACTGAAAAAATATTCGCCGTTGATTTTAGATGTTGTCCCGTTGTCTCTTGAAGAAATATTTATATATGAGATGGGAGGTTTGGGTTATGAACTTGAAATCAT
>CAKSGP010000288.1 GCA_934454745.1 uncultured Clostridia bacterium | reverse complement strand
TGTAAATTTCGGTGAAAAACTTCAATATATCGTTATGGAATATATTGACGGTATAACTCTCAAGGAGTTCATCAATAAGCAAGGCTCAATCACATGGAATGACGCTCTTTTCTTTATGACGCAGATTTTAAGAGCAGTTCAGCACGCACATGATAAAGGTATAGTTCATCGTGACATTAAGCCTCAAAATATTATTTTGCTTCCAAACGGAAACCTTAAGGTTACAGATTTCGGTATTGCAAGATTTTCACGCTCGGATACGAAAACACTAACAGACCAGGCTATAGGTTCGGTACACTATATTTCACCGGAACAGGCAAAAGGCGAATATACGGACGAAAAAGCCGATATATATTCAATCGGTGTAGTTCTATATGAAATGCTTTCAGGAAAAGTTCCGTTTGAAGCCGACAGTGCTGTTTCGGTTGCATTAATGCAAGTTAATTCCAACGCAGAAGATTTGAGAAAAATCAATCCGGATATTCCGATCGGCTTGGAACAAATTTGTATGCACGCTATGCAAAAAAATCCTGCCGATAGGTATCAATCCGCAACGGAAATGCTTCTTGATATTGAAGAAATTGTAAAAAATCCAAGCAAAACCTTTAATTATGTTAATAACGAGGTTGTTCCGGAAAAATCTGCGGAATTTGAACCTGTAAACGATGAAGAATATGCAGAAGACGAAACGGAATATGATAATTCTTCTCGTAAGAAAAAAACAACAGCTGCTATAATTGTAGGAATTATTGTTTTAATCGCTGCAATTGTTGGAATTGTTATGATGTTCACATCAGGTTTTAACACAAAAACAGACAAGTTGCCTAATTTTGTGGGTTTTTCGTATGACCAATTACAAGATCAAAGTGATTATTCATATGAATTTATTGCAGAATATCAAAAATCAGACCAGTATGACCCCGGTACAGTTATAAAGCAATCACCGGAAGCCGGTTCAAAGGTTATGGAAGGCTCAAAAGTTACACTTATTGTTGCTTCTTCAGAAAAAGACATTACTATGCCTAATGTTTACGGTCTTTCTCTTGAATTGGCAGAACAAAGCTTACAGCTTGAAGGTTTGTCCAACTTCAAAACTATGAACATAGCAAGTGATAATGTTGAAGAAGGAAAAGTTATCTATACCGATCCTAAAGCAACAAGTGTTGTTTCTGCAGAGCAAGAGGTAACTATATATGTTTCATCCGGTCCTACAACTACTGTTATAGAAACGCTTACTGTTCCTGATGTATCTGGTCTTACTCAAAGCGGAGCAAGAGCATTTCTTGAAAAATTCGGATTTTCAAATATATCATTTGTAACACAAGATGATGCACTTAAAAAAGGTGTTGTTTTATCACAAAGCCCAAGTGCCGGTTCACAAGCCAAAGCAACTGATTCAATTAAAGTAATCATAAGTTCCGGTGTTACAACTACGACTGCTCAGGCAGTAAAGTACTCAGTCGGAATAACCCTTCCGGTAGTGCAAAACGATGATGGCAGTTATGCAACAGATACTCTTGTTGTAAAAGTCGGCAACGACACATATTCAAGCCGTAAAGTAACACTTGACGGTAGCAATGTACCTATAAACATTACTGCAGAAAGTAACAAATCTCAAAACATTAAAGTTTCGCTCAAATCAACAGGTGTAACCGAAACAAAGCATATTAACGGTAAAAAGGATAAAGATATTTCTGTTAATTTCTCATCTGCATCTAAATACCCATCAACCACAACTTCTCCGGTTACAGAAAACACTTCCGGCACAAATCATTAACCCTACTCAACGGCGAGGTATTCGCCGTTGAAATTTATTTAAAGAGAAATATATGAAAAAAGGAAAAATAATTAAAGGCATAGGCGGTTTTTATTATGTTGATGCCGATAATGAGATATTCGAGTGTAAAGCAAGAGGAAATTTCAGAAGGCAAAAAATTTCTCCGCTTGTTGGCGACAATGTAGAAATAAGCATAAATGATAATGCCGAAAATACAATCGACACCATTTATCCGCGTAAGAACGAGCTAATCAGACCACCTCTTGCAAATCTTGATCAACTTTTTATTGTTGCATCACTTGTAGACCCAAAAATCAATACATTGATTATTGATAATTTAACGGCTATAGCAGAATATAAAAAAATCGAGCCTATAATCGTGATAACCAAATCCGATTTAGACAAAAATGCCGACGAATACAAAAACATCTATGAAAAAGCAGGATTTAAAGTAATTATTTGTAACAACACTACGGGTGAGGGTGCAGAAACTGTTCACGAACTTTTAAAAGGCAAATGTTCTGCTTTCACAGGCAATACAGGTGTCGGCAAATCCACTTTACTAAATAATATTTTTCCTGATTTAGACCTCAAAACCGGCGAAACAAGCAAAAAATTAGGCAGGGGCAAACACACCACCCGTCATTGTGAGCTATTCAAAATTGACGACGGATATATTGCGGATACACCGGGCTTTTCATCTCTTGAGTTTAAACAGTGCGAAACAATACTCAAAGACGATTTGCCGTATTGTTTCAGAGAATTTGAAGAATACATAG
>CAKSGP010000287.1 GCA_934454745.1 uncultured Clostridia bacterium | reverse complement strand
GGCGCGCAAAAGCTTAATCGCTATCATACCCAATATGCCCAGTCCCATAACAATCGCACTTTCGCCCATCTCAAGACGTGTTTTTCTTATCGCAGCCATTGGAAATGTTGATATAAAACTCATTGCACCCGTTTCAAAACTGATGCTTTCATCATCTATCTTTACAACATTTTCTTCCGGAACGGTGTTATAGCTTTTATGCTGTCCCCAATAGACAACTACTCTGTCGCCTATATCAACGCTCTTTACATCAGCACCCTTTTTAACAACTATACCGGCGCTGTTATATCCCGATGTTCTGGGAAACACGACTCCGGACGCTCCAAACGCATTTACGTTGGGATCACCCGTAATGTTTGCTCGCTCGGTTCCGCAGCTTATTGTCGAAACCATTGTTTCTACCATAACCTCATTTGGAGCCGGCTCATTTACATCAACCGTCAAAAGCTCCGCTTTATTTACTTCCGTAAATACTATTTGTTTACATTGCATATAAATTTTCCTCCTTGTTTTATTTTTGATCATTGTATCATATTGACTTATAATAAAAAATATGATATTCTATAAAAAAAGAGGTAATTTTCTATAAATTATATAGGGGGTTTATAATATGAATGATATAATTTTCTCAAATAGCTTTATATTCCTTGAGATTATCTATGATAAATTTCATTATACCGATAACCGTGCAGGCGCACCAAGCCATTATTTTGCATATCTCCATTCGGGCAGTTGCAAAATAGTGACAGAGTCCCAAACCGTCCAAGTACATGAGGGAGATATATTTTATATTCCCGATAAATGCTCCTATCAGTCCTATTGGTACGGAGACCCTGAAATAAAGTTTGTTTCTCTTGGGTTTTCATATATGCCCAGCTTTGATAATAAAACGTATCCTCCTCAGGTGATAGAGCATAACGACACGGCAGTAGAGCATTTATGCAAGCTTTCAAAATTAAAACAGCTAACCGCCCGGGATATAGGCTTATTCTACACATTGGCAGGGATTTTGTTGCCGTTGATGTCCCACAATGATATAAGTAAAACAAAAGAAATTGTAGAACGTACAGAAAAGTATCTCCTAAAGCATCCCCACGCCAGAGCGGCAGAGCTTGCAAAAAACTGTGCTGTAAGTGAAGCTATGCTTTATCTGGCGTTTCAGAAATCTGCTAATGTCACGCCCAGCCAATTAAGGAACCGGATATTGCTTGAAAAAGCCAGGGATATGCTCATAGCCACCGATAAATCCATAGAATTTATAAGCGATGTTCTTGAGTTCAGCTCTACTTCATATTTCAGAAAGAAATTTAAAGAGTATTTTAATATGACTCCTAAAGAGATGCGTCAAAAACACAAAATCTAAGGCTTTACTGCTTCTTTCTGCAGCCGTCTATCTGTATGTTCTGAGCAGAGATGTAGCTTGCCTCGTCACTTGCAAGAAAAACTATAAGGTTTGCATTTTCCATGTCTGTGCCTGTTCTGCCCATAAAGGATAGTTCGCTGTCCTCATAATAATCCATATCACCATTTTCGCTTGGGCTGACACTGCCTGGAGAAACGCAATTTACTAAAACGCCTTTGTCTGCAACCTCTTTTGCAAGTCCTTTTGTCATTGAGATTATTGCACCCTTTGTTGCTGAATAATGAACCATATTTGCGTTACCGTACACGCCTGCAACTGATGATACATTTATGATACGTCCGTAACGATTTTCTATCATCTTAGGAAGAACTGCCTTTGTAAAATATACAACACCCATAATATTGATGTCTATAAATTTACGCCATTCATCAGTTGAGGTTTCCGTAAATGGCGCACAGCATCTCCATAATGCCGCATTGTTTACAAGTATATCTATCTTGCCAAATATACTCTCAGCTTCTTTGACTATATTATATACACTTTCCTCGTCACTGACGTCACATTTGAATGTAAGGACATTCTTTGTGTATGCTTCAATTTCTTTTTTTACGCTGTCAAGCTTATCCTCGTTTATATCCACAAGGACAACGTTTGCACCTTCCTGTGCAAGCTTAATTGATGTTGCACGGCCTATTCCCACAGCCGCGCCTGTTATTACTGCTGTTTTACCTGTAAAGTTCATAAAATCATACCTCCTGATATCTTTATAAACATATTATAAATGATATAATATTTTTTTCAATATATAAAATGATACTAATTTGATATTTTTGATACAATTTTAACTTTTTTTATTGATTTTTTGAATAAAAAGAATATAATTTAAGTAAATATATTTTTGTGGGGATTTTTTACGAATAATCTTGATAAAATTGTGATTACGGATATTAATGAGATTTTTACGGTTATGTCGCGAAAGGGAAGATCTGAAAAGATACATAGCAGAAAATCTTACGGACTGTCATTTTGTTCCGAAGGACAGATTACATATACTCATAACGGAAATAAAATAATATCTGATAAAAATCACGCTATAATTCTACCCAAAGGCCAGACATATACACTTTATTGTAATAAAACAGGTAGTTTTCAGGTGATAAACTTTTGGTGTGATGGAATTTTATGTAATACAGTTT
>CAKSGP010000286.1 GCA_934454745.1 uncultured Clostridia bacterium | reverse complement strand
CTGTATACGTATGAGGTGCTTTTGTTGTGGCATAGTGATACCTGGCGGTATCAGAAGACGTTTTTGCAAAAAAGTCATCAAGACCATCATAGTATTGAACGTTAAGATATTGCCAATAGTCAAGACCTGCTCTCTTTAGCTTTTTATCATCAATTTCAAATGCCATAGGACGGACTATATGCAATCCGCATCCTGTTGCCGCACAGGTCCTTGCAATGTTGCCTGTATTCTGCGGAATTCTCGGTTCTACCAGAACCACATTGAACATCTGCTCTCACCCTCTATTATTTTTATGTGTAAATACACATATATGCTAATTATACCATACTGACATAGGTTTTTCAACCGCAAAATAAGAAAAATACGGCAAAAATGCCGTATTTTTTATATTATATACATTTATAAACCGTAAGGGAACAGGGCTTTGTATCAATATAGAAAATTCCGTCATCAGCTTTGTGATAACGGCAAATACCGTCACACTCTTTAGATATAACATTAAGCTCGTGTATATCAAACCGTGCCGCATCAAGACGTATTTTCTGTACCGATTCATCAAAATTTGCAATAACGATATATTTTTCTCCCTTGTATGAACGCAAATATCCATAGGTATTTCCGATAGAATATACACAGTAAATATCACCAATGGAAAATGCTTTTGAGGATTTTCTTAAGGCAATCAGCTCTTTGACTTTATTCCTTATACGTCCTTGAGGATCTGTTTGCTCCATATTATCCCAAGGAAAACAGGATCGGCAGAATGGATCTCCGTAGCCCTGAACACCAAGCTCATCACCATAGAAAATACAGGGCACGCCAGGCATAGTCATAAGCATACCCATAACAAGCAATGTCCGTTTTATTGCTATTTCAAGACATTCTCCCGATAATCTATATGATGCCTGGAAATTCCTGTCCACCTCGTGACGTGTAGGTGCTCCACTCATAAGCGTTATAATTCGCTCTACATCGTGAGAGGATAGAATATTAAGAGTTGAATAATACGCAGGCTTGGGATAATTCTCTTTAAGGCTCATTATCCGCCTGTTAAATTCCTGTGCATCTATCCTGCAAAGTGCGGCATTAATAAGTGCATCACGCAAGGGATAGTTCATTACAGAGTCAAGCTCATCGCCCATAAAATACTCACGGCGTTTGCCGTATGATACCTTATTTGACGCATCCTCCCACACCTCTCCGATTATAACAGCCTCAGGATTAACCTCTTTTACAGCTTCTCTTAGTTCTTTTACAAAGAAATCAGGTAATTCGTCTACAACATCAAGCCGCCAGCCGGAAGCACCAAGACGTATCCATTTTTTTACTATTGCATTTTCGCCTGTCAAAAGATACTCACGCAATGAATGGCTTTCGTCATTTACCTGGGGAAGAGTTGACATAACCCACCAGGATTCATATTTATCCGGGTATTCTGTAAAGTTAAACCAGGAATAGTATGGAGAATCCTTTGATTGATATGCTCCTATGCTATCGTAATGTCCGTATTTATTAAAATACATACTGTCGTCGCCTGTGTGGTTAAATACACCGTCTAAGATTATACGTATATCGTGTTTTTTTGCCTCATTACAAAGACGTGAAAAGGTTTCTTCATCACCGAACATGGGATCGATTTCCTCATAACTTCCTGTATCATATTTATGGTTTGATGAGGCTTTAAATATTGGATTTAAATATATTACCGTTATGCCTAAATCCTCAAGATATGGAAGCTTTGATATAATACCCTCGAGGTTACCGCCGAAGAAATCGTTTGATTTATACTCGCCTCCGAACTGTTCGGCAGTATAAAAGGGCGTATCGCCCCAGTTGCGTTTTATAATATCCTTGCGATCTCCTAAAAATTCACCTGTTCCGTTATAAAATCTGTCAGGGAATATCTGATATGCAACAGCAGTTTTAAACCAATCAGGCGTTTTATAGTCCTTATCATATACGGTTATCTGAAAGTCGCATACGCTTTCTCTATCATACATTTCGCTCACACCGCCAAGGCAAGAAGCATTGTTTCCGCAGCATATTACACCCTTATCAGATGCTACCTCAAAATGATACCATATAAGACAGCTTTCCCTTGGCATTATAACTTCCGCTTCATATATGCTTGTGCCGTGAACGGAAAAAACATATTTCATTTCGTCGCAGTTTCCCTCAGCTTCGCCAATTTTATATACAACACGAACATAATGGGGAACTCCTGCATTCTTTACCGAAACACGCAATCTTACCTTATCACCGCACACTAAAGCACCGCTGGGGTAGCGGTAAAAATGTTCATCGGAGATATGTTCTATTTCCATAATCGTATCCCTCCCATATCTAATGTTTATATAATATTGAAAAATCCCTTAATTAAGGGATTTTTCAATATTATTTAATAGGGGTAAGCTTCCATATCTTATCATTGTACTCATTGATTGTACGGTCTGATGAGAAGAAGCCTGCCATTGCTGTGTTCATTATCTGCTTTGCAATCCAGGTCTTTCTGTCCTGATAATCCTTTGAAATCTGTTCCTGCGTCTGCATATACGATTCAAAGT
>CAKSGP010000285.1 GCA_934454745.1 uncultured Clostridia bacterium | reverse complement strand
CCATAAGGGTATCATAATAGGCAAAAACGGTGAAATGCTGAAAAAAATCGGTACTATGGCACGTGCTGATATTGAAAAGATGCTTGATAAAAAGGTATATCTGGAGCTTTGGGTTAAGATAAAAACCGATTGGCGTAACAGCGATTTTCTTATAAAGAATTTCGGGTACAAGGGCGATGATGAAATCTGATGCAGGATTTAGTATATAAGGGGATAATAATCAGGCAGACCGATTACGGTGATGCACACCGTATGCTGTGGATTTTTACCGAATCAGACGGCATAATTAAGGCTGTACGCTACGGTATAAGAGGCAAAAAGACATCTAATGCGGCGGCGTTTCAGCTTTTTTCTTACGCCGATTTTAAACTGCGTCCGTCCAGAGGTGACATTATGACGGCAGTATCAGCAGATGTTATTGATGGTTTTTATGCTGTCAGTGAGGATATAAAAAAGCTTGCACTCATATCATATCTTGCGGAGATAACATATTCGGTTTTAGGTGAGTCTAATCCGGACAAGCGTATTTTATCTTTATTTTTAAATGCTGTGTATGCGGCAGCCTACAGGGACGAGCCATATCTCAAGCTTAAAGCGGTATATGAACTGAAACTTATGAGTGCAGGCGGATTTATGCCTGGGCTTGATAAATGTTCGGCTTGCGGAGATGAAGGTGAATATTTCAGCTTTGACAAAGGTGCGCTTGTTTGCCGTAAACACCATAAAGCAGGGGATATAAAAATAGACGGACTGCTCCTATCTCTTATGCGGTATATAACAAGGTGTGAGGATAAGAAAATGCTTTCCTTTTCCGTTGAGAATGACGATGTTATAGAGCGTCTTAATGAGATAAGCGAGAGATATGTCAGCTATCAGTGTGATGCAGAGTTTAAAAGCCTTAAATATTTCTATGCTATTTGCGATATGTAAATGTATTTGGTAGATTTTTATAAAAACAGGTGTGAAACCTCCTTTAAAGTCAACTAATTCACAAAATTTGAAAAAATTTAAAAAAAGTCTTGAAATTTGAATCTAAATGTTGTATAATATCAGAGTATTATCTATTAAATTTGTGGAGGTGTAAACATTGCCGAATATTAAATCAGCAAAAAAGCGTGTTAAGGTAATCGAGAAGAAGACTGCTATAAACACTGCCCGTAAGACTGCTCTTAAAACTGCTATAAAGAAGTTTGAGGCTGCAGTTGAGGCAGCAGATAAGGCTGCTGCAACAACATTGTTCAATGATGCTGTTAAGAAGCTCGACCAGGGCGTAGCACACGGTATCTTGCACAAGAACAAGGCTGCAAGAAAGAAGTCACAGTTGGCTATTAAGCTTGCAAAGCTTGCGTAAGTAGAAAAAGAGGGTTGAGCAATCAACCCTTATTTTTTTATCTATTAGGGAATTTCTTAATTTCCTAATAGATAAAAGGTCTACCAATCGTAGTGATGTGCAACGAAACGACAGTCACGATAGTGACTTTTTTATACGTAAAAGAGAGGACGATATGAAAGGCTTATATATACACATACCGTTTTGTATAAAAAAATGTGAGTACTGCGATTTTGTTTCATTCCCTGAATGTGATAATCATTATGAAAGCTATGTTAACGCACTGATAAGAGAAATGGGGAAATATTTCGGAACTCATATAGACACGGTATTTATCGGCGGCGGTACACCGTCGGTTTTACCGCCGTATCTTATAAGTAAAATCTGCGATGCAGTAAAAGAAAATTTTATTTTATGCGATAATTATGAATGGACAATAGAAGTAAATCCCGGCACAGTTACAGATTGTAAAATCAAGGCAATGGTTGACGGCGGAATAAACCGCGTAAGCATTGGAGTGCAGTCCTTTAACAATTGCGAGCTTATGGCGGCAGGGCGTATTCATAACAGCAAAACCGCATACGATACTGTAACAAAACTATCTGAATACGGATTTAAAAACATAAGTATCGATCTTATGGAATCACTCCCAACCCAGACGGAGGAAAGCTTTAAAAAATCACTTGAGATTGCCGTATCATTGCCCATAACTCATATAAGCGTATATTCACTTATAATTGAGGAGGGAACTCCTATAAAGGAAAAGTACGATAAAGGCATATACGAAATGCCTGATGAGGATACGGACAGGGAGTTATATAAATTCACAAAAGAGTTTTTGAGAGAGAGTGGATTTTGCCGTTATGAGATTTCAAATTATGCAAAAGCTTCTTATGAATCAAAACACAATCTGAAATACTGGAATTGCGATGAGTATATAGGAATAGGTGTTGCGGCACATTCGTATATGGATGGTGTACGATATTATAATACATCTGTTTTAGAGGATTATATTAACGGCACAACCGTAATCGGAGAGGATATTCTTTCAAATTCCGATAAACAAGGGGAATTTATGATGCTGGGACTGCGTAAAACCGAGGGCGCTAATAAAAAGGAGTTTTATAATAGGTTTAAATGTATGCCTGAGGATATATGGGGCGAGGTTTTAGTTAAGTTTATCACAACAGGGTTTATGGCAGAAAATGACGGATATTATGCTCTTACAGAAAAAGGAACAGACGTTTCCAATTCTATTA
>CAKSGP010000284.1 GCA_934454745.1 uncultured Clostridia bacterium | reverse complement strand
GAAATCGAGAATCACACAATCGCAACAGGGTTTTCCTTTCAGGAAAAGGGTCGTTTGATCAAATCGCCCGTAATATTAAAGCAATAAAGGAGATTCATCCAGACGTGCCAGCAACGTTAACTATCAGCACAGTAATTGACCCCGAGATTCCTCTTACGCTAGAAAGCAGTACTGCCAGTGAATTTTTAAAAGGTATCAGAGTCAACGCTGCAGTGGTTGAACTCGAAGACCCAAATCAAATTGCATTTTCTGAGGATTTTTCCGAGAAATATCAATATTTTCGCTTTTTATCATTGCGGAAATTTTATGGAAAGCTCTCGGCATCGTGCGAACTCCCCACTTTTTGCAGCGAAGGAATAGAGAAGCTATATCATGAGTTTAAGTCGTTAGGAAGTTGCAGTCGACTTCCCCAAATAGGAGCTCCAGATGGACCATGTATGCCTGGGCTGTTGCGATTATTCATCAACGCAGATGGAGATTTCTTCCCGTGCGAAAAGGTGAGTGAGCTATCTGAAGTAATGAATATTGGCAGCATCTACAAAGGATTTGATTTCGGTAAAATGGAGAATATCATAAATTTTTCAACCATATCGCATAGAAATTGTAAAACTTGCCCTGTATTTCGTCACTGTGGTATTTGTGCAAAGCTATGCGATGGTGGTGACAAATTGTCTGAGGATGCATTTCTTTCTGCTTGCAGTAATTCAATCGACGATTTTAAAGGAAGATTAAAATACTGGACACTTTTTTACAAAGAGTTAAAACTGGATACAAGATATTCAAAAGTGTAAATATTCAAGGAAAAGAAGGAGCGTGCAAATCATGAAAGTCGCTTTTTTCCCGATAACATCTCGAACGATTGACCAAGCATACGCCTTTTCCCAATATCATAATTGTCCAACTGATAATGTAACTTTCTTATCACATTTGGGTAGCGGGCTTATTGGCCAAGATAGTTCACTTGTAAAAAATGATCTGAACACAGGAAGGCGTATTTTATTGGGCGTACCTGAAAACATAAAGGGATGTGATACGTTAGTACTGTTAAACGATGAGAAGATGCTTGATTTTCCTGCCATGGAACTACTGATAAGGAAGGCATTGTACTCTAAAATGACCGTTATAAATGCATGTAACACATGGGGAGAGGATAATGCTGTTCTAAAAAGAATCGAAGAAGAGTATGGAGTTAGGTTGCATAATGAAGATACCCTGGAAATGAAAAGACTAGAAAAAGAGCTGTTGAAAAGCGGAAAACGGACGCAGATTCATGCAGCAACCGTTCTAGCTATCGGTGGTCTTGTTGAAGAAGCCGATACATTTGCAGTTTTTGCAAAGATTGTAACAGCTCTGCAAGAATATGGTGTTCGAGTCTCAGCCATTGGTAAGCCTCTTATTAGTAATTGTATTGGAATGCATACCTATCCTCAGTTCTTTCAATCAGGTAAGCTGCAAGAGGAGGAAAAAATCCTTCGGATGAATCAGTATATTGAGACATTGATTCAACGAGAGCATCCCCAACTGCTAGTTATACAAATGCCGGGTCCGATTATCCGTTTAAGCCAAACTGTTCCTAACGGTTATGGCATAAAGTCTTATATGTTAGCGCAAAGCACACAATTGCAGGGATTAATATGCTGCGTTCCTCAAGGCTATTCTAATGGCCATCTTCTTGAAGAATTAGATTTGCGGGTACAGAAGCAATATGGATGTCGGATTCTCGGTTTACATTTTAGTAATTATTCGCTGGACTATCAATCGGTTAATGGAAACCGGATATACAATGGCTATTATCCACCGATCAATCAGGAAGATAAAAACAACCTGCTATTGAACGGAAATCATTTGCCGCTTGTAGATGGAATTGTTGCGCGACTCAAATTGCGTCAATTCTCAAAAGGAACGTAATGATATGTTAATAGTTTCAATCAGAGGACTACTAGGTCAAAAGAAAGCTACGACTTTGACGATGATCGTCCTTATCACATCATTCATGTTCGTCGCACTATGCTCTATCATTGCATCTTCAATTCGATGCGCAGACCAGCAGCAGCGCGAACAACTGTATGGGCGTTATCAATTACTCTACGCTGGAAATTTGGACACAGCCGAAGCTATGCATGGCACATCTTCAAACGCAAAAAAGAGTATATTGGTAGGCACAGAAGAATCTGGGCAAGCAGTTGGAACAATTACAGATGATTATCAAGATATCGCAAACCTAAGCATCACGGACGGACATATACCGCAAAATGAACACGAAATCCTTTTGGTTGGAGATGCATGGGGCTGCTCTGTTGGCCAAGAAATTCAGATTACATATACGTATTCCTATGTTCTGCATGATCTTGATACTGTTGCCGAACAAACCATACGAGCATATTTGTTGGCAGGTTTAAATCAAGATCGCGGCAACTATCTTGAACAGATAGCATTTTACTGGAATTCGTATATACAGACAGAGGCAGCAACACAGGATGTTTCTCCTGAGATGTTACACCCACTACTCGACCTTACAGTAGAACAGCAAGATGAGGTTTTTTTGTCAAATTCGGAACCTCTTTTTTTATTTCTTCTAAGATTTTTTGAGATAATGCT
>CAKSGP010000283.1 GCA_934454745.1 uncultured Clostridia bacterium | reverse complement strand
CCTCATATCTTGTGTTACACTATTCATGGCAATTGCGAGCCTCCTTTGTTGCTTTTTTGGTGTGGTAGCTTAACTGTAACTGGAATAGGAATATCACAATATAGTCAAGTGATTTTCTGTCACTTAATTACTCAAAAGAAATACCGAATCCATACAGAAAATTTAAAAGAGGCAGGGGATAATAGCAATGGCAACAAGTAAAAAACTTGAAATAATATATCGCAACGGCAAGCCGGATGGCATCCGTTCGATTTGTAAAAATCTTTCCACTATGACGACCTATGTGATCCCGCGTTCGCTCCTTGCCGAGGCTAAGAGCATTTCCGGAATCAACCGCCCCGGTATCTATTATCTGATCAATGAAAGCGACGACAACAAGATCGCGCAGATTTATGTCGGGCAAACGCGGAACGGGGTTGGCAGACTTGATGATCACAACAGACAAAAAGACTTTTGGAACAAGGCGATTATGTTTTTGGCGGAAAGCAAAATTTTCACGCTTGATATGATAAGCGGTCTTGAAAAGTTTGCCATCATTAAGGCGCAGGAATCCAAACGCTATAAGGTTGAAAATACAGTTGTTCCCAAGTATGAGATAGATGAATATGACCTTTTTTCCGTTGAGGAGATCTATGAAGAGATCCGGTTTATTATGGCAACACTCGGCTATAAAATGGACGATGCCAAGCAGGGCAGAAATTAGGCAGATATTTTACATACAACGCGCAACGGCATCGCGGCATTCGGCGTGTATGACGGGGAAAAATTTGAGGTGCTTGAAGGCTCAGAAATTGATATGAGCCGTAAATGTCATTCTGATACTATGGAAAAGCAAAGGGAAGTAGCGCTTGCCAATGGAAATATTGTTTTAGCAAACGGAAAGTATAAATTAACTGTATCGGCTTCTTTTAACTCGCCAAGCTCCGCGGGAATGTTTGTTTTAGGCGGTAGCATCAATGGCTGGACAGAATGGAAAAATAAAGACGGTAAAACAATAGACGAAATTTTCAGAAAGCAAAATAGTATTGCTAAGGAATAAAACAGTCAGTGCGAGCTCTGGACGGATCAGGCGGAAATGTAAGATAAAGAGAATACCAGACAAATATTGAGGTAGCGTATGAAAAACACATTATTATTTAAAAGAATCGGTTTAACTGCTTTAAGGTCTGCAATCTTATTTTTGACATTCGGGGTGATAGCCGCTGTTTCACGGTTCATCTTCGACACTAATTTGTTTGGAGACGATATTTTATCATACCGACAATTATGTGCTTGGCACACTGTATTTTTGTTTCTCATTTTTTGGTCAACTGTTTTTGCGTTTAACAGAAACAAGATCGGAACGCGAAATTTATTTCTTGAGAAATATACCAAAGGTCAAAGGCTCGGTAAGATCAGAGGCGTATTTACTTCGTTAGATTTTTATATTGAATATTTTTGTATTGCGATCCTGTCGTTTATCTTTCCGTTGTCTTTTACATACAACTGTGTTGGGGTGGCGATATTTAACACGGGGTATAGCAAGACGCAAGTAATGCTTTTGGTTTTGCCGATATTGCTTGTGATAGAAATACTTGTTCATTTATCTATAAGAAATGTTTGGGTATCCGACAGTGTGAAGCTGAAGGAAGGCCAAAAAGAAGGAAAAGAGTTTGCTAAGACAATTAAAGGTATCCTATTGGTCGCGGGTATCTATTGCGCGGCATCGCTGGTGTTTCCTTGGGTACTACCGTTCTTCATTATCTTATCTAATTTCAGCATTGGATCTTGGATTTACTTATATATCTTTATCGCATTTTTGGTCGCTGTCCTGCTTTTGATTGCGGTGTTTTATATCAGAGCAATTAAAAAACGCAAGAATTTCATCCAAAAATTGAAAAAATATTGCAGCAAACATTCAATTACGCTTTCAAATATACAAAAGCCTTATCTTTCAGTGTTCTTCCTGCAAAAAGGAATAGATTTTACATTGGAAAGCGACCACATGAGTTTTGACTGCAAGTTTGTCGCAGGTGTTTTTCCGAATTCACCGATCATTTTCAGCGATAAAGGCGAGGGATTACGCCAAAGCACCCTCAAGTTGTTTAAGGTTGATATATTGCACTTAAATACCCGTATAGATTATCGCTTTGAGAACAGTTCTGAAAACAGTAAGAAAATAATCATTGCTATACCCGTGCCGAAGAAAATATATGTGTCGGTGAAGGGAGGTTCGCCCCTCCCGGCAGATACGGGAGAAAATATGGGTGAATATACGCTCTATACTGCGACAGGCTTTTTGAATTCGCTTGAAAGAGGAAATTTGTGATAAAAATTTATGAGGGCGTTCATGATGGCGGTATGGAAATTTAAAAAATGATTCAGTGAATGCAAGCCGATGGCAGGGATAAAACGATGTTAAAAAACGCAAATGATATTGTAACAAAAAAGATTGAAAGGATAACATTATGATATATCTGATGAGCTTTAAATTGCCGACACAAGAAGATGAAGAAAACTATTTTGCCGAAAATCTCAAAGCAAAAAGAACCTGCTATACGACCTATTATCCGTTTCAACTGTTTCAGTATCGCGAACTGCCCGAGTTCTTTTTTTCGGA
>CAKSGP010000282.1 GCA_934454745.1 uncultured Clostridia bacterium | reverse complement strand
GTATGGGAGTTACTGACCCATACACAGGTGAGATAAAAGGTATTATAGGCGGACTTGGAAAAAAGACAGACATAAGAGGCTGGAACAGAGCAACTCAGGCAAAATTACAGCCAGGTTCTGCAATAAAGCCGATTGCTGTTTACGGCCCTGCAGTAGATCTTGGTAAAATAACGGAATCTGATATAGTTGTAGATGAAAAAATTACAATAGACAAATGGACACCAAAGAATGCGTATAGCGGATTTAAGGGCAAAATGACCATAAAGGAGGCTGTTGCACGTTCTGCAAATATCCCTGCGGTTAAGGTTCTTGAGGAATTGGGAATTTCAAATTCCTACGGATATATGCAGAACAAGTTCCATATATCAACCCTTGAGGAGGGGGATAAAAACTATTCAGCTCTTGCTCTTGGCGGACTGACAAGCGGTGTTACAGTTAAGGAAATGGCATCGGCATATGGTGTGTTTGTAAATTCGGGAAAATATATAGCCCCCCACACTTATACAAGAGTAATAGACAGTAACGGAGAAATTGTCCTTGAAAACAGCGAAAAAGCCACCCAGGCAATAAGCGAATCGGCGGCGTATATAACAGCAGATTTGTTATCAGGCCCTGTAAATCTGTCTTGCGGTACGGCAAGCGGTAATGCTCTATCAAAAGGTATGCCTACTTACGGAAAAACCGGTACAACCGACCAGAACTATGATAAATGGTTTGTTGGTTTTACACCGTATTATGTAGGTGCTGTATGGTTTGGTTTTGACACTCCGTCATCACTTTCAGCGGCAGGAATAAGAAGTAACCCTGCGCTTACAGCCTGGAAGCTTGTATTTGAAAAGATAAGCGAGGGACAGTCGTATGAAACCCTTGACAGACCATCGTCTGTAAAAGAGGCAAAGATATGTCTGATAAGCGGTAAGCTTGCGGGCAGTACTTGTCAGAGTGTAAAGGCATATTATGTTGCGGGCACAGAACCAAAAGAGAAATGTACAAACCACTATGATGTGGAGGAAACAATTGAGGGCGTTGAAGACGAAGAAATAGATGAGGGCACAACACCTAAACCTACCTCATCTGCATCATCTCCAAAGCCTACATCTGCCGCAACTGATAAACCGACCGCAACTACGGCACCGGTTGCGACACAGCCTCCGATTGCGACACAGCCTCCCCAGAATAATAATACAGGCGGAACAATAGTTACAGAATAAATTTTTGAGCCGTCCCCAAAAAGTTGTATCTGACTTTTTGGGGCTCGGCTAATTTTATTCGTGGGATTAATTTATAAAAAAGGAATTATTAAAATGAAATATTTACTTGCAGTTGATTATGATAATACACTTTTTCAGAATGGCGAAATAGGCGATAAAACTCTTAAGGGAATAGAAAAATTCAGAAAAGACGGAAATTTATTCGGAATCGTTTCTGGCCGTGACTACGTTACAGGATATAAAACCTTTAAGGATGAAAATCTGTTCGATTTTGATTTTTTGCTCCTGAAAACAGGTGCAATGGCATGTGATGGCAACGGAAAGATCATTTATGAGGATACTGTAAAAGGAAATATGGCATGGGGTGATAAAACACTGATTTCTGCCGTGTTTGAACGTGCATTTGAGCTTGGGGGCAGGTTTGGGACAACATCTGTCGGAAAAGACAGAAGGTATTATTACAAGGATTATCCTGACGGATTGGATAGGGAATACAGAAAGGCATATCCGCATTCTGAGCTTTCCAAAATCGGTAATACAGGACTTGTTTCGGTAATATGTGATAATGAGGAGCAGGCAACTGTAATTACAAAAAAACTCAAAGATGAGTTTGGCAGTGTACTAAACCCGTTGCAGAATACAATTGCAATTGATATTTCACCTGCGGGGATTGATAAAGCAACAGGCATTGCAAAATATGCGGAGTTTATGAGGATACCTTTTGAGAATATTTATGTTGCAGGAGATAACTATAACGATTTGGCAATGCTTGAAAAATATCATAGCTGTGCAATGACAAACGGAGTTGATGCGGCAAAAGCCGTATCAGAATGTGTCTGTGATACGGTTGGAGATTATATAGAGTTTATAATGAATCTTTCAAAATATCATAAATAAAAATATTGACATTTACAGTCGGTTTTGGTAGAATGATAGTGATATATTCAAAAGACTAAGGGGGATAAAATGAAAATTTTAAACAAAAAAACAGTTTCAGCATTTATGTTTACTCTCATCTGTATGTTTTCCGTTTCAATGGTTGCCTTTGCATCAAACGGAGATAATGCAGTAAGTAATTATTATGCAACATTCTGGGCGCTTATTCCGCCGATTCTTGCAATAGGACTTGCCTTGATAACAAAGGAAGTGTATTCATCACTTTTCATAGGTATAGTTTTAGGCGGTTTCCTTTCAGCAAACTGGCACCCGATAACAGCACTTGATAATGTACTTAATGAGGGCATTATTGCAGCAGTGTCAGGTACTGCCGGAATATTCGTATTTCTTGTAATTCTTGGTATTATGGTAGCACTTGTCAATAAAGCAGGAGGCTCTGCTGCTTTCGGACGTTGGGCAGAAACCCATATAAAAACACGTGCCGGTGCGATAA
>CAKSGP010000281.1 GCA_934454745.1 uncultured Clostridia bacterium | reverse complement strand
ATTCATCAGCCTGTCTCCAAACTGTTTCTGACTGGGGCTCAACACCGCCCTTAGCACACATAACTGTAACAGAACCGTCCAATACCTTTAGTGAACGCTGAACTTCAACTGTAAAGTCAACGTGTCCCGGTGTATCGATGATGTTAATTCTGTGTCTTATGCCACTCTTATATCCTTCCTTTTTCTCCCAGAAAGCAGTTGTAGCAGCTGATGTGATTGTGATACCACGCTCCTGCTCCTGTGCCATCCAGTCCATTGTACCTGCACCATCATGAGTTTCTCCCATCTTGTGGATACGGCCTGTATAGTAAAGGATTCTCTCTGTTGTTGTTGTCTTACCGGCATCAATGTGAGCCATGATACCGATGTTTCTTGTATTTTCGAGTGAAACTTCTCTAGCCATTCTGATATTTTCCTCCTTTCAGTGAAAATACTGCGTGTATTACCAACGATAGTGTGCGAATGCCTTGTTAGCCTCAGCCATCTTATGAGTATCTTCTCTCTTCTTAACTGAGTTTCCTGTACCGTTGATAGCGTCCATGATTTCGTTTGCAAGTCTTTCCTTCATGGTCTTTTCATTTCTTTCTCTTGAGTAGCGTGTTAGCCATCTTAATCCCAATGTCTGACGTCTCTCCGGACGAACCTCCATCGGTACCTGATATGTGGCACCACCTACACGTCTTGCCTTAACTTCAAGAACCGGCATAATGTTATCCATTGCTTCTTTGAATGCCTCAAGTGCATCTTTTCCAGTCTTTTCGTTTACAATTGCAAATGCATCATATACGATCTTCTGTGCAACGCCCTTCTTACCATCAAGCATAATGTTATTGATAAGCTTTGTAACGATTACGTCGTTATAAATAGGATCTGGCAAAACTTCTCTTTTTGCTGTAAAACCTCTTCTTGGCACTTTACTTCCCTCCTTCATAGTATGTGCGGATCCTGTCCGCTTTTCATGAATATCACAGGTACTCTGAACTTACTCTTTCAAAATTCCGTATTTGTGCAAGCCGAATATATTAAAATAACTCGTTTATGCACTGCGTGATATAATTTTAAGGCATATATTATTTAGCTGCCTTAGGCTTCTTTGCACCATACTTACTTCTTGACTGCAATCGGCCGTTTACGCCCTGTGCATCAAGTGTACCTCTGATGATGTGGTATCTTGTACCCGGAAGATCACGTACACGTCCTCCTCTGATAAGAACAACACTATGTTCCTGAAGATTGTGTCCGATACCCGGAATATAAGCTGTTACTTCTATACCGTTTGTAAGACGAACTCTGGCAATTTTTCTCAATGCTGAGTTAGGCTTCTTAGGTGTAGCTGTTCTTACAGCTGTACATACGCCACGCTTCTGGGGCGATGCCTTATCCGTAGTTTTCTTTTTCAAAGAATTCAAGCTCTTGTTTAAAGCCGGAGCTGTTGATTTCTTCTTTGATGTCTTTCTTCCGATTTTAACCAACTGATTAAATGTAGGCATTATCGAGTTACTCCTTTCTTTTATTTATATAAGGTCTGCAGCACATGCGGATTTTACATTTATTCCGCACATCTTGCCCAGCTCGCTTCGTGTTGGTATATACGAAACTTCCACACCGCACTCTTTTGCAAGCGCGATTACAGGCTTGATGATCTCGGAATCACTGTCAGAGGCGATATATACTTTTTTTGCTTTTCCGGATTTAACAGCATTCCTAACCTGTTTAGCACCGATTATATACTGCTTGTTCGATAAAGCTTCAAACATATTATGCTCTCCTTTTTCAATGCAATCGTATCCGTCACGCACGGCAACATATAACATTTTACAATAATATATATAAATTGTCAAGTACTTTTTATATATTTTAAACTCCTTATAAATGCTGATTTTACGGCGTTTTTTTTCGTTTATTTTGTATATTATTACCTAATAACAAATCTTTACACATTACCTTGTGTTTATAAAATTTTTTTTACACATAATATAGTATATACTTAAATATTTTTAATATTAATAAAACACTGGATTGTGTGAAATAATAAACCTGAAATCAAAAGGTTTCATATTATTTTTTCGGAGGAACGTTATGAAAAATTTAAAAGCAGCACTTTTTTGTGCATTATGTATTATGATGCTGTCCGGCTGCGGGGCACAGGAAAATTACGATAATACCGCAGCAACTCACAGACCAGAGTCGACTCAAAATGATAACAACAATAATAATGACAATAACTCGGTTGGTGATGATGTTGGAAATATTATAGACGATACAGGTGATGCGGTTGATAACGCAGGAAAGGCTGTGGGGGATACCGTAAAGGACGTAGGCGACGCAGTAAAGGACTAAATTTTTTTCTGCAAAAAAATGCACAGAGCGTTTTTGAACGATCTGTGCATTTTTATATCATCACATTTATTTAAACTTTTTAGGATTATTTTATTTTTCGTCTTATATCCTCGCCAAAGAATAGTAAAACATTAAAGCTTTCTATTAAACGTGATGAAAACCGCTTTGTGTATTTTTTCTCCATTCCACTAAAATTGAGATTTGTATTTATAATTACCTTTTTATTATTCATAATCCTCTCATTTATAAGCTCAAGAATGT
>CAKSGP010000280.1 GCA_934454745.1 uncultured Clostridia bacterium | reverse complement strand
GTATAATATCATATATTGCAATTTAAATCAAGAGTAAATTTTCCTTGAATTTCACGGATAACTTAATTAAATATTTGAATAAATTCAGAAATAATTGGTGTTTAATAAAATTAATTCATCAAAAATGAAATGAATGAAAATGATAAACAAGTCGATTTTGAACAATAACACGCCTATACGGAACATTGATACGGAATTACATATTTATTATAATGATATAAAAAAACAGTAAGGAGCATGAATATGGATAACAAGAAATGGTTTAAGGAAGCGCAGTTTGGGATGATGGTGCATTTTGGCCTTTATTCACTGCTCGGCGGTGAGTGGCACGGAAAATGTATGAACTACATAGGAGAGTGGGCACAGTCTTACTTCCGTATTCCCAACAAAGAGTATCATAAGCTTGCAAATGCATTCAATCCGATTTATTTTAATGCAGATGAATGGATAAAGCTTGCAAAGGATGCAGGAATGAAATATTTTGTTATAACAACAAAGCATCATGAAGGTTTTGCACTCTTTAAGTCAAATGTAAGCAAATTCAATGTTGTCGATGCCACGCCGTTTGGCAGGGACATAATAGCCGAAATAGCGGAGGCATGCCGTAAATATGATATGAAATTGGGATTGTACTATTCGCAGTCGATAGACTGGTCTCATCCTGACGGAAACAGCGGCACAGAAAAAAAACCGGTAAATTTCGGTATGCCGTGGGGCAATGAATGGGATTATCCTGACATCAGTAAAAAAGATTATACTCGTTGCTATGAAGAAAAAATCAAACCGCAGGTTAAGGAAATTCTTACAAATTACGGAGATATAGCGCTCATATGGTTCGATACTCCGCTCGGCATACCCGAATGGTGCAGTAAGGAGCTATATGATATGGTAAAGAAATATCAGCCGAATTGTCTCATAAATTCACGAATAGGCAACGGAAAGTGTGACTATATATCGGCAGGAGACAACGAAATTCCGGACGATGATAAGGGAGATATGCTCTATGAGTCTCCCGTTACTTTGAATGATACATGGGGCTTTAAGCCATCGGATCAGCATTGGAAATCCGCACAGCGAATTGTGGATATTAAAGATCATCTCAACGGAAAGGGAGTTAATCTGCTGTTGAATGTTGGACCTGACGGATTGGGAAGGATTCCGGCAAAGTCTGTGGAGATACTTAAAGAAGTAGGCAAAATTCTTAATGAGAGAAGTTAACTATATAAAAGTAAAGCAGTTTTTGAAAGAGATAAATATAGTTAGTTTAGTATAGACATTGAAAATATATAAATAATTCCATCTGATAAAGATGCATTACTATTTTACACCAATCTACACAAAATTTATGCGCTGGTGTGTTTTGCGCATTGCTCATTGAATTCATATAAATGCGAGAAGAAAGCGGCTGACTGTCTTGTCAACCGCCTCTTTTTTGCATATAACAAGATAAGATTCATGTCGAATATCTCTATAGTTCTTACAGTCTTGACAAATTATTTTGCAATCTTTTTTCAATGTTAAAGCAATAACAGTGACCAATATTATCTATAAGGAATTGTCTTTGATATAATGCTTTGTACCTTAATCAGTCGTAGCAATACATTTCTTTTGCACATCTCGCAGCACTGCCACCCGCTGCCTCGCCCGTTAAGGCACAACAGGGTATAACTCTGGCAACTTCCCACCCGTCGCCTTGCGGTGCGGAAATAATTCTTCCGGCGGCAAACATATTGGGGAAATTCTCGTTATATAATGCACCAAACGGAATTTGATAGTGCTTGCCCTTGCCGTTCGGTCTGAAATCGCCGCATTCACCGATAGAATCAGCAAAAGTTTGCCCGTCAACGGCATTAAAGTCAGTTTTGCCCACTATTCTTCTTATTGTTCTAAACTGTGGCATTGTGGGAATCGACATCACATCGAAGGAATTTTTGTTAATTTTTGAAACTTTTTCAAGCAAAGATAACTTACCCGAAATCATATAATCCGTTATATCGTCGCAAGTAACGCCGGTTAATTTTCTCATTCCTTCAGGATGCCCGTTTCCAAACATATCGCTGCCGGTGTTCATCCATTTGCGAAATGCACAAACATCTCTGTTTTCCACTAAATCTTTTGCCATATCGATTGTATAATAATGTGATATATATGTCATATAATTTTCGCCCACAACGGTCGGCACGCCTGCGCGGTGCATAACAGACGCATCACCCGTTGCGTCAACAATTGCCTTTGCCTTGAAAAATTCTCTGCCGTCAACAGATTCGACTATCACCCCTTTGCACACCCTGTTTTCCATAACAGGATATGTTGCAAGACTGTCAAACCTTATTTTCACACCGTTATCAAGCACAAATTTATCAAGAGCAGCAGAAAAAACAGTCGGAGAATAAAAGGTTGAATATCTTTGATTTCTCGGAGGATTTTCGCCGCTTCCTCCCCAACGCTTCGGCAGATTGTCAAAGTTGTATTTTGCACAAAGCTTAATCAGTTCTTCCGCCATTCCGTATATCATTTGCTTTCCGTTTCCGTCGCAAAGCGGCTCATACCACGAAATTAATCCCACAGTTGCAAGCCCACCCAAATTCACTTGTTTTTCCAAA
>CAKSGP010000279.1 GCA_934454745.1 uncultured Clostridia bacterium | reverse complement strand
CCGTCAACACTGTCAAGGTAACCGTTAAGGTTAATGTTAACAACTACATAGTTAAGACTAACCTTAATAGGAGCAATGTTTGCTTTGTTAAGAGTATCGTCAACCCAATCAAGAAGAGCTTCACAAGTTTGATTATCTGTTGTCTCTGCCCATGTCATAAAGTTTGCTGCAAGTTCGCTGTCGTGGCCGCTGTCAGTAGATTTTGCATATACTGTAAGCACACCTGTAAAGGTGGACATTGCCATAAGCACAGCCAAAACTATTGCAACAATTTTACGCGCAAAGGTTTTAGATTTTTTCACTTTATTAAATTTCCTCCATTTATAATTACGATAATGAATCATCGACTATGTATCTGTCACTTTCTCTGACCGAATTGCAAGACTTCGCAACAGAAAGAATGGAACAAATCCCGATAACATAATTCTGTCTGCAACGATGATACATTTCACGCATTATTAAAGCACATTTAACAAATAAAATCAAGACTGTTAGCATATTAATAACATTGTATTAATTCGGCGAATTTTGTTAATTTTTTCGTAACATTTGCACAAACAACCCATATTCACCTTTGTGAATATTGCAAGAATTTTTTGCAAAAACCTTGATTTTTTATTAAATAAGGTGTAGTATCCTATTGAAAAGTTCACAAATTGTTTACAATGTTTTTACATTTTGTCAAAAAATTCTCAAAGTTTTTTGAAGAAAAAATGTACATACAACAACTTGTGGATAAAAGATTGTTTGTTGCAAAATATACACAAAATCGGCTGTAAGACAAACAAGAAATGCAGTGATTTTTACCCGAAAATCGGTTGTTTGTATTATATGTTTGTTAAATTATAGTTATAATTCAGTAAAAACTTATTGACTTTGTGTTCTTAATTTGTTATAAATAATCTTGGATATTGTTCGTGCATAGGGGTATTTTGCGCCAAAATACCAAAAAAGGCGGTGCAAAACACTTCTGTGATTCCGGTCACAGCTGTAAAGTGAGTTACTTTACACACTTTCGCTGTGAAAATCATTAAAAGAAAAGGAGAGATGATTATGAAAAAAGCGAGCAAAAAGTTACTCAGCTTCTTCTTAGCTGTAGTAATGATTGTTACATCGTGCTCTGTCGGATTCACTGCTTTTGCAGAGGACAAAACAGGCACCGACAAATATTGGAATGATGTAACAAGTGCCGACGGTGCATTTGACGCTATCGGTGAAATCGTTAACACTGCGCTCCCTACTATTTTGGGAATTCAGATTAACGGTCAAACAATCGGTCAGTTACTCAAGATGAGCGACGCCGAAGTTAAGAACGCTACACTCCAGGAAGTTGTAGCAAAAGCAAGCCCATTGTTGGGCGATGCCTTGGGTGCATCAACAAGTGTCGATGAAAAGACATTTTTGATTAAGCATTCCGCAGACACAGGCATTACAAGCGACGCAGATTATGCAAAATACGGCAAATATTTCGCATATCTCAAAGATGTAAACGCACAAAGCAGTGATGTCAACTTCTATGATTTGTACACATTTTGTGAAAACAATCAGGACAGCAGCAACGCAGATGTGAAAGCGTATTGCAAAGACAAACTTCCTAAGCTTCAGGCAATGCTTCAAATTGAGAAGAATGTGTACGGTGTTTATAACCAAAAAATCGCAACAGCAGTTACAGCTATGCAGAATATTGCCAAATTCGCAGATGTAAAAAGTGCAATCAAAGCAGGCGCTAAATCTGTTGAGGAAATCGGCAACATAAATGTATCCGGTGTTGCAATCGGCGACACTACATACACAGGAACGGTTAACGATGCTAAAAATCTTGATGAAGTAAAGGCAGGCATTGAACTTGCTCAAGAGCAAATTGCAGCAACAGGCTCAGACCTCAAGATTAACACTGTTGCCGAAGCAATCGCTTACTACTATGTATATCCGGTTGACGGCTCAAATGTTCGTCTGACAAACATCACAGCGGCCGCTGCTAACCTCAGAAAAGGTATCAGCTTCCAAGGTGCATTGCTTTACATCAAACTTGCACAGGACGGCGGTACACCGATCACCACAAAGAAGATCGGCGGCAGTGAAGACGAAAAGCTTACATTAAGCAATTATAAAGACCTTCTTAAACCGCATATGGACAGCAAATATGTAGAAGGCAAGAACGACTATTACTACATTACAAAAGCTGTCTATGAATGTCTCGGCGATTTGCTAGCTGACGGCACATCAATGAGCCTGAACAAAACCAATTACAGCAAAATGGATGCGTTTGCTTCCGCTTCATACGAAGCTATTAATAAGGCTATCCTTATGCATAGCGGTATGACTGCCGAGCAGGCTGAAAAGAAAATTGCAGACACAAAATTCTCTGATGACCAACTTGCGGCTCTTTACAACAAGGCTGTAGAACTCAAGAAAAAAACTTCTGTAGTCACTGATTTAAGAGACGGCATCAAGACCTACATTAATTCAAGCGAATGTAAAATGTCTGCCGAAGCAAAGAACTATCTCACAAGAGGTCAGGCACTCCAAACTGCAGACTTTAACAATTTTGCCGACTCACTCGTAGCTGTTGCAGGCGAAGCCGTAGATGTAAATAATAAAGATGCGGTTAAAGA
>CAKSGP010000278.1 GCA_934454745.1 uncultured Clostridia bacterium | reverse complement strand
AGTTCCTCGTAAACGATAATATGATAGTAGAGCCTGTACCCGAATCGGAGATGGACACAGTTGAAGTATTAAGAGGACCAAACATTAAGCCATTCCCCACATCAGAGCCGATGCCTCGTGAAATATCTGCAAAGGTAAGCTTAAAGGTTGGTGACAACATCACAACTGACCATATTATGCCTGCAGGTGCAAAGATTCTTCCCCTACGCTCAAATATACCAGAAATTTCAAAGTATTGCTTCGCTGTATGCGATGAAACATTTCATGACAGAGCTTTGAAAATGGGTAAGAGCATCATAGTAGGCGGTTCTAACTATGGTCAGGGTTCATCTCGTGAGCATGCGGCGCTTGCACCTCTATATCTTGGTGTAAAGGCTGTTATAACAAAATCATTTGCAAGAATTCATATGGCAAACCTTATAAATGCAGGTATTATACCTATGACGTTTAAAAACGAGGCAGATTATGACAGAATTGATGCTGATGATGAGCTTATAATTGCAAATGTTGCAGAGCAGATAAAGACAAGTAACACAATCAAGGTGACAAATAAAACAAAGAACTTTAATTTTGAATGTGTGGTTAATTTCTCTGACAGACAGAAAGAAATGCTCTATGCAGGCGGTTTGCTAAACTATACGAAAAATAATGGTTAAATGCAATAAAAGAGGCGAAAACGCCTCTTTTTTGTATTTAGGGGTAGATTTTTTTCAATATATATGATATAATTAAACATATATAATCTGATTGAGGGATGAAAAAATGGCATCTAAAAAAACTTCAAATACAAGGAAAAAAACAGACGGAAAAAAGAAGCCTGTGGAGAAAAAAACAACGGAAACGAGCATATTTAAAAGCCCTGTTTTTATACACGGACTTATATGGTCAGTTATTTTTGCGTTCACGTCTTTGTTTATGTACATAAACACCGATGCAGTTCTTGCAGAGGCGGCACGAAAGGGTATAGGCGGACTGTTCGGAATTATGGCATATATGATTCCTGTAATATTTTGCGGAACACTTATATATCTTGTCTATTTTAAATCTGTTAAAAAACTGTGGATAAAATTTTTGTTAGCAATGGCTGAACTGTGCGATATTTCTGCAATTATCGGAATATTTGCATCTTACGGCACGGCAAGTGCTTATCAGATTTGCAGTGAAAATATAAACGGCGGGGGTGTTGTGGGCGTTGCAATTGCTGAATTTTTTGAAAAATATATAGGCTCTGTGGCATCCTTTATAATACTTGTAATATTATTCGTTGTCGTTGCATGCTTTATAACGAGCACAAACATAATACCATACCTTGAAAGAGGAATACGCAGTCTTATAGGATTTTCAGGCGAGGTCGGCGAGAAGGTAAAAACGAAACATGAAGAACACATTACAGCAAAGCGTGATGAGAAATTAAGAGAAGAGAAGTATGAAAAACAGCGTAATGATTTCAATCTTCCCGAGCAGGACGAGCTCCCCCAAAGTCTTTCGGAGCGAATAAAAAAGCATAGAAAAAATCCTGCAACAGAGGTCGTTAACGAGTTTTCTGATGATGTAGATGCAGGGCGGTTTGTGCCAAATCACGATATTTTTGACGAGAATTTATTTAATGATGAGAACATATATGATATTGATTTTTCAGAAAATGTAAAAGATACTGATGAGGAAAAATCGGAAAAACCCGTAAAGGAAAAGAAGTTAACCGATATTGAAAAAGAGGAATACAGCGACGAGCTTGAAAGTGCAATGCAAGCAGAAATGGTTGAATATAGATTCCCAACACTCGATCTTTTGGATAAGGAGAGGAAAACGTCCCAGAATAAACGTCAGGAGCTGTATAACAAGGCTGAACAGCTTATAGCTGTCCTTGATAATTTCGGAGTTAAGGCTAAACTTGTTCAGGTAACACAGGGACCTACTGTTACAAGATATGAAATTCAACCTGAAAGCGGTGTAAAGCTTTCAAAGATTGTAGGACTTGCAGATGATATTGCATTAAATCTTGCGGTGTCAACAGTACTTATCGCACCTGTTCCCGGAAAGGCGGCAACAGTAGGAGTAGAAATTCCCAACAACAATGTTACACCTGTTACGATACGTGAAATGCTTGAT
The DNA here is from genome assembly GCA_934454745.1 of uncultured Clostridia bacterium. Classification (GTDB taxonomy): domain Bacteria; phylum Bacillota; class Clostridia; order UBA1381; family UBA1381; genus Ornithomonoglobus. Next base: position 509 of record CAKSGP010000278.1, on the reverse strand, counting down.
TCTGCAGAGTTTAAAAACGCAAAATCAAAGCTTACGGTTTGCCTTGGCAAAGACATCGGAGGTAACGTCATAGTCGGGGATATTGCAAAATGGCCCCATGCACTTATAGCAGGTGCAACAGGCTCGGGTAAATCGGTATGTATTAATACTATTGTAACATCAATACTTTATAAGGCAAATCCAAACGAGGTTAAGCTGATTATGATTGACCCCAAACAGGTTGAGCTTGGTGTGTATAACGGAATACCTCACCTTTTAATACCCGTAGTCACAGAGGCAAAAAAAGCGGCAGGTGCTTTAAACTGGGCAGTTTCTGAGATGATGCACCGTTACGAGCTGTTTAAAAATTCCGGTGTAAGAAAGCTTGAAATGTATAATAAGCTGATGGAAAAAACAGGCGGTGAAAAGCTACCGCAATTAGTTATTATAATAGACGAGCTTGCAGACCTTATGATGGTTGCCGCAAAAGAGGTTGAGGACTATGTATGCCGTCTTGCACAGCTTGCAAG
>CAKSGP010000277.1 GCA_934454745.1 uncultured Clostridia bacterium | reverse complement strand
AACATCAAGACTTTATACATCAGGAACAACAGGCAAGCCAAAGGGTGTATGCTTAACGAGTATAAACGAGGTGTTAAGTGCACACGATGTTATGATTCACTTCCCACTCTCACCTGTTGACAAAACATTAAACACAACACCTTGGTTCCACCGAGGCGGTTTGCATTCAGGCGGAGTGACCCCGACCTTGTACGTAGGCGGCTGTGTTGTAGTTATGAGGAAGTTTGATCCTGTTGCTACATTAAAATATATAGAAGATTATAAGCTAACTTATGTAACAGGTGTTCCCAATGTACTTGCTTTGTTGACGCTTGAGCAGGAAAAGAACGGATACGATTTAAGCTCACTAAGAGGTATAGTAACAATGGGCAGTCCTTTGGAGCGTAGCGCATGTATCCAGTACCAGAAGATTCTTACTCCCAATATCTTTAACGGATATGGCACAACCGAATCCTTCTGGAACACATTCCTTCGCCCCCACGATTTACCTGCGATGTCAGGAACAGCAGGCAGCTCCTGTGCAGATGATGACGTACGCGTTGTTAAAGTATTTGACGATAGAAAAGCACGCCCTGATGAGCTTGCATCTCAGGATAACAACGAAGTCGGCGAAGTTATAATAAAATCACACGCAAAATCAGCTTATTTCTACTATAACAATGAGCCTGAAACCGACCGCAAATTCTCTGATGGCTTCCTATACACAAACGACCTTGCGACCTGGGATAAAAACCAGTTCATAACAATAGTCGGCAGAAAGGATGATATGATTATTTCAGGCGGAGAAAATATATACCCCACTCAGATTGAGGAAGTATTGAATTCTCACCCCAAGGTATCAGATTGTATCGTAACCGCCGCACCTGATAAAGTAAGAGGCGAAGTGGTAACTGCATACGTAGTAAAGGGCGACGAATCCCTGACAGTTGCAGAGCTTGAGGAATTCTGCAAAAACAGCCGTATGATTTCCAACTACAAGCGTCCGAGATATTATAGATTTATCTCCGAAATACCATTCAATGCAACAGGTAAAAAGCTTCATTATAAAATGAAAGAAATGGCAAAAGAGGATCTATTAAACGGACTTTTAGTACGTGCATAAAAATTTCGAATAAACGCAAAATAAGTGTGTCTTAAAAAAGACACACTTATTTTATTGCGAGGTATCTATATGGAATTTAATTCAACAATGGAATTATTAAAATCTGATCCCAAGGCACAGTCATACTTTGACACATTGCCCGCAAACGTACAACAGCAGTTGCTCGACAAATACACTGGTGCAAAAACAGCTGAAGAATTACAGGTGTTCGGTGACGATTTAATAACGAGCATTTAAAATATGAATAACTCACAAAAAAGATGCAAAAGCTAAAGCTTCTGCATCTTTTATAATACTCATTTAATTATCTAATTGCAAGTTCAGTTTCCTTGTTAAAGAAGTGAAGCTTGTTAACATCTAATCCAATCTTGATGTTATCGCCAAGCTGAGCCGTTGAACGGGCATTAACTCTTGCAGTAACCTGTGTTCCCTCTAATAAGAGATACAGATATGTTTCAGAACCCATCATTTCAGTCACTTCAACGTATGCATCAACTGCTGCGTTAGGATATGTAGTAATGAACGCTTCGTCATCGTATAGATCCTCAGGTCTTACACCCATAACAACTTCTTTATCAACATACTCAGCTAATGCACCGGCTTTTCCTTCCGGAATAGCAATCTTGCTGTCGCCAAATACAGCTGATACGCCTTCTCCGTCCTTCTTGATTGTTACATCAATAAAGTTCATCTGAGGTGAACCGATAAATCCGGCAACGAACTGGTTGCAGGGATAATTATAAAGGTTGTTTGGTGAATCTATCTGCTGTACAACGCCATCCTTCATAACAACGATTCTTGTACCCATTGTCATAGCTTCTGTCTGGTCATGAGTAACGTAGATAAATGTAGAATCAAGCTTATTGTGAAGTTTTTTAATCTCTGTTCTCATTGCAACACGAAGCTTTGCATCAAGGTTTGATAGCGGTTCGTCCATAAGGAATACTTTAGGTGAACGTACAAGTGCACGACCCATAGCAACTCTCTGTCTTTGACCACCTGAAAGAGCCTTCGGCTTTCTGTCAAGCAAATGCTCAATATCAAGAATCTTTGCAGCTTCTGTTACTCTTCTCTTTATCTCATTCTTAGGAGTCTTACGAAGTTTCAAAGCAAACGCCATATTATCATAAACTGACATATGCGGATACAAAGCATAGCTCTGGAAAACCATCGCAATATCTCTGTCCTTAGGCGCAACATCATTCATAAGCTTTCCGCCTATGTAAAGCTCACCCTCTGAAATCTCCTCAAGACCTGCAATCATACGAAGTGTTGTAGACTTACCGCAACCTGAAGGACCAACAAGAATGATAAACTCCTTATCTGCGATATCTATACAGAAATCACTTACGGCTGTAACATTGCCTGCGTATCTCTTATAGATGTGTTTTAGCTGTAAATCTGCCATATTAAATAACCTCTCTTTATAATAAAAAAATAATTAATTGAATTTAAACCAAACCAATGTTAAGTTCATTCACATATATGATAACATATTTTTCCCAAAATTGTTAGTCTTATATT
>CAKSGP010000276.1 GCA_934454745.1 uncultured Clostridia bacterium | reverse complement strand
AGCTTCGGCACGGCTCGGAATGAAAACTGTTATGTTTTCAATCAGCCTTGACGCTATCGGCAATCTGCCGTGCAATCCAAGCATTGGCGGTACTGCAAAAGGACATCTTGTCCGTGAAATAGATGCACTTGGTGGAGAAATGGGAAAGGTTGCAGATGCATCTTTTATTCAATCAAAAATGCTGAACCGTGGTAAAGGACCTGCGGTTCATTCTTTACGTGTGCAGATTGACAGGAAAACCTACCATCGTGAAATGAAACGACGTCTTGAGGGACAGGAAAACCTTATGATTAAGCAGGGAGAGATAACTAGAATTCTTGCTAAAGATGGCGTTGTATATGGCGTTGTTACCGATACAGGTGCTGAATATGAGGCAAAAGCGGTAATTATTGCTTCAGGTACGTATCTTAAAGGAAAAATTCTTATGGGTAGCTACTGTAAAGAAAGCGGTCCTGACGGTATGTTCCCTGCAAATCAACTATCTGATAGCTTGAAAGAATTGGGTATAACTTTAAGACGCTTTAAAACAGGTACACCTGCACGTCTGCACGCAGATTCTCTTGATTTTAGCAAGATGGAAGTGGAAAAAGGCGATGACAATATCGTACCATTTTCTTTTGAAACGGAAAATTCGGGAGAGAACAAAGTGGATTGCTATCTTGTATATACAAATGAAAGGACACATCAAATTATACGTGATAATTTACATAAGAGTGCAATGTATAGCGGACTTGTTGAGGGCGTAGGACCAAGATACTGCCCGTCTATTGAGGATAAGGTGGTAAGATTTCACGAAAAACCACGTCACCAGCTTTTTATTGAACCCATGGGACTTGATACAAAGGAAATGTATGCACAAGGCTTCTCAACAAGTCTGCCTGAAGAGGTGCAGATTGAAATGTACAGGAGTGTTAAAGGACTTGAAAACTGTGAAATAATGCGTAGTGCATATGCAATTGAGTATGATTGCTGTGATCCTACCGAGCTTTACAGAACTCTTGAATTTAAGGCAATTTCAGGACTTTACGGTGCGGGCCAGTTTAATGGTACATCAGGATATGAGGAGGCAGCTGCACAAGGGCTCATAGCCGGTATAAATGCGGCATTGAAGATAAAAGACGAGCCGCAATTATCCCTTGAACGTCTTGACGGATATATCGGCACTTTAATTGATGACCTTGTTACAAAGGGTACAAATGAGCCGTACCGAATGATGACTTCACGTTCGGAGTATCGATTGCTTTTAAGACAGGATAATGCTGATGAACGTTTAACACCAATTGGACATAGAATAGGTCTGATAAGTGACGAAAGATACGAAAAACTACTTACAAAGCTTGAAATGATAGAAAATGAAATAAAGCGTATGATGAGCACAAATGTACCGCCGTCACTTGCAAATCCTATACTTGAAAAATACGGTTGTGCGCCTGTTAAAACGGGTATTAAGCTTGCAGAACTTGTAAAGCGTCCGGAGCTTGACTACGAAAAATTAAAGGATGCAGATCCTAATCGTCCGCAGTTACCCCTTGAGGTGGCAGAGGAAGCGGAAATTAAGCTTAAATATGACGGATATATCAAAAGGCAGATTTCCCAGGCTGCACAGGCAAAAAAAATGGAATCACGTCGTATTCCGTCAGATATTGATTACAATTCTATTCACGGCCTACGCCTTGAAGCACGTCAAAAACTTGATAAAATACGCCCTGAATCCTTGGGCCAGGCATCACGTATATCAGGCGTTTCACCGGCGGATATTTCGGTTTTGATTATCTGGCTTGAGTCTGATTCAAGAGATGGTGAAAAAGAATGATATTGACATTCGGAAGGGGTTATTTATGCGGTGCGTGCAAAGGCAGATATAAAGGCAAGGATGCTGTCTATACTTATGGTAATGCGTGCATTTGCAAGAAATGTGCATCAACCTTTAGAACTTATGCTGATTCAGGATTCTTTGAAGCTGCGAGAGATGTAGACTTCTTGTTTGGGATATTTCATTATAAAGATCTGTACCGTGATATGTTTCTAGATTTTAAGTTTAACTCACAGCTTGCATATGGTCATATTCTTGGAATGGCGATGGCAGAGAGAATGAAAAATATCAAGGAATTTTCGGATTATTCCTACATTGTGCCTGTTCCTGTTTCAGTAAAGCGTTATAACGAGCGTGGGTATAATCAATCTGAAATTTTAGCAGCCTATATTTCAAAGGCGCTTGAGATACCGATGTTGACGGCACTAAAGAGAATAAAACATTCGGTTCCTCAAAGTACAGTTGAAAGTACTGCACGTTTGGGGAATGTGAAAGATGCGTTTATTGCCAATTGTGAATTTTCGGGAGAGAATATAATATTGTTTGATGATTTATACACTACCGGCAGTACTGCCTCCGAATGTGCAAAGGCCTTAAAGAAAGCGGGAGCAGGAAGCGTTTGCATAATTGCTGGAGCTTATAACCAAAAGGTGTGGATAGACCGCACAATACGCAGATTTATATAATTGTACTCAGCAAAATGTTTATAATAGCATTTTTAGAGGTACAATTTTTTTCTTTTCCACGATTTAAATTGTCAAAAACGGCAAAATGATGGGGGAAAAAGGCAAAAAAGATAGACAAAATAGACAGAGA
>CAKSGP010000275.1 GCA_934454745.1 uncultured Clostridia bacterium | reverse complement strand
GGGTTATCTCTGTTCAATTTTATTATCTAACATCATATTGTTTACCTCTCTTTCTATTGATTTCCTTTTATGCTTCATTTCTATCTTTCTCAAACTATCTCTAATTTTTTCTCTAAGGAGAATACCTTACTGTTTGTGATATACTTTTCTTTCATTAAAGGATTTGTCTTTGACTTATCTCACAAAATCTTTTTCTTAACCTAAACTTAGCCTTTGCCTACGGATACTTTCGTATCTTATCTATATAAAGCGTTTTAACACCCCCGTGCTTTTATTGAATCCGTTTAGATTAATTGTTGATAGATTTCGTGTTAAATCTTTGTTATATTCTCATTGGATTGTACCTCCTGTTCCTCTTTTCACTTATATAATAGCATAAATTTTATGCGATTTCAATTGACAAATTAGTAAAGCTTTATATATTTTTTTTGTATAAATCGCAGATTATTTAGAGAGAAATAAAAAAAGTATTTACAAAGGAATTTATATGTGATAAAATAAATATATTAAGCGTGCTTTTTAGCACGTTTTTTTGCTATTCATTTTTACTGCCTAATATTTCATCAGGAACCATCGAAACATTTATCAATTTTCCCGGGTCAGCTTCTAAGGCATCAGCAATATTAAAAAATAAATTATTTATCAATCTTTGAAATAATTACCTGTATAAATACTTTCTTGAGTCACATAATAAAACCATAAATGAAAGTTTATGTAATTTGTAGGAGGAAAAGACTATGAAAGCAACGGGAATTGTTAGAAGAATAGATGATTTGGGAAGAGTAGTTATACCGAAGGAAATCCGCCGTACAATGCGAATTAGGGAGGGCGATCCTCTTGAAATATTTACCGAAAAGGACGGAGAGGTGATATTTAAAAAATATTCACCAATAGGTGAACTTGGCGATTTTGCAGCAAACTATGCAGAAACACTTGCAAAGGCATCAGGACACGGCGCATGTATAACCGATCGCGACAACGTAATAGCCGTTTCGGGATTACCCAAAAAAGAGCTTATGGAAAAGCGTGTTTCGCACGAGCTTGAAAGCATAATGAACGATAAGGTGACTGTGACCTATGAATCCGGTAAGGTGGTATCAATTGCTGATGGTAATGATAAGTATAACGCAGGTGTTGTTGTGCCTATAATATCGGAGGGTGATACAATCGGATCTGTTGTGTTTGTAATGAAGGAAGGCGAAAAACCATCAGAGGTAGAGGATAAGCTCGCACAGTCTGCGGCAGGTTTTCTCGGCAAACATATGGAAGGTTAAGACAAAAAGCCTGAAATTCGGAGGAGTTTCGGGCTTTTTTGTGCTTAATATGTAAACACTGTATAAAATATAAATATATTGCATAGAAAATTTAAATAAAAATTGTCAAATTTTACACTATAAAACAATTGAAAACCTGTATAAAAAATGGTATAATAGTATCGTAGACAATTAAACACAGGATTAAAGGAGATATATAATGACCATTAACAATTTCCAGGAAACAACAACTGATGCATTGCCGATAGTAGGTAAGCTAAGCATAATCAGTATGAAGGGCTGCGAAGAATTCACCGAGAAAATAGATTGGTACCTTCGCCAGATGCGTCAAGATGAGAATGTCCAAACCTATGTAACTCACGTTACCTGCCCAAGATTTGGAACAGGTGAGGGAAAGGGCGTAATTGATGAATCTGTAAGAGGTCATGACGTATATATTATCTGTGACTGCTTTAACTACGGCGTTACATATAAAATGTACGGCGTAGAAAACCATATGAGTCCTGATGACCATTACCAGGACCTAAAGAGAGTAATAGCCGCAATGGGCGGTAAAGCAAGACGTTTAACAGTTGTTATGCCGATGCTGTATGAGGGCAGACAGCACAGAAGAAGCGGACGTGAGTCCCTGGACTCTGCTATTATGCTTCAAGAGCTTTCAACAATGGGGGTTAAGAATGTTATCACATTCGATGCACACGATCCGAGAATTGCAAATGCAATTCCACTTTCAGGCTTTGATGATGTTCAGCCCACATACCAGATGATAAAGGCCCTAGTTAAGGAAGTGCCTGATGTAAAGCTTAATAAGTTTGATACAGTTGTAATTTCACCTGATGAGGGCGGAATGTCAAGATGTATGTATTACAGTTCAGTGCTTCAGCTTGATTTAGGAATGTTCTATAAACGCCGTGACTATTCAAGAGTAGTAGACGGCAAGAATCCAATCGTTGCACACGAATACCTTGGCCGTGATGTTGGCGGCAAAGACGTAATCATCGTAGATGATATGATTTCATCAGGTGAGTCTATGATAGACGTTGCAACAAAGCTTAAAAATAACGGAGCGAAGAGAATATTCGTATTTACCTCTTTCGGACTTTTCGTAAACGGTCTTGAAGTCTTTGACAAGGCTTATGAGGATGGAGTTATAGACAGAATATTCACTACAAATCTGATTTACAGAAACCCAGGCCTGAAAGACAGAGAATGGCATTATGAGGTTGATATGTCAAAGTATGTATCACTTCTTATAGATACGCTTAATCATGACAATACAATTTCACAGCTTTTAAATCCTGTTACAAAGATACAGAATCTTATAGAGCGAATGGGAAATAAATAATTTACAGTTTTTTAATAATTGCATATTGATT